>JAFONG010000046.1 GCA_017418585.1 Erysipelotrichaceae bacterium
CGTAAAGAATGCAACCAATGCAGCTGCAATAATGAATAATTTCTTTTTTCCTGAACTATTCATTATCCTTTCCCACTTCATAGTTGTTTCTCCCTTTTCTATCTAACTGATCCAAATCCGGTCAAAGGCCAGACTCTGAATATAATCTTACCGACGACCTGTTCATCGGCTACACAGCCTATGGCTGTATTTCTGGAATCTACGGATACGCTTCTGTGATCTCCCATCACGAATACCCTGCTTTCAGGGACCTGATACGGAAGAGCGATGTTACAGTCGCCGAAAGCCTTTTCTGTTACATACGGCTCGTCCAGAAGCACGTTGTTGACATAGACGTTTCCATTGGTATCGATGTCCACCCAGTCGCCGCTTTTCGCAATGACGCGCTTGACCAGGATTTTGTTGTTGTAGTAGAAAGCTACGATGTCGCCGGTCTGAAAATCGGAACCTTTCACGGCTACGACATAGTTTCCTTCGTCCAGTGTCGGCGTCATGGATGTTCCATAGATCCTTAACACCGGCAGCAGCAGTACGGCAACCAGTACAGCTACCGCAGAAACCGTAATCAAAGCATAGACAGTAGAACGCAATGCCTTATTAAAGTTGATTCTGTATCTTTCGTTCGCTAACGCTTTGCCTAGTTCTTCGCTTGAGGGTAATCTGCTCATTTGCTTTGCTTGAATGTCTGCCTTTCTGCGTAGTGATGAGTTTATCCGGGATACTCAGATCCGGAATCCCTTTTCCTTCCGTTGCCTTTTCATAAATCGACTTGATGCTTTCCAGATAAATATCGGCAGCCTTCTGCGCTTCTTCAAAGATATCGGTCAGAGCTAAAGAAGCATTGGCGATCGATCCCACCTGCTGCATTACGATCTGTTTTTGATGATAGGCTTTCTTCAGCATCAGATTTTCTTTCTGCAACTGCTCCAACTGTTTCTGCTGTTCATAGAGTATTTCCAGGAGTTCGATTCGCTTCAGCCTTTTTATATCTTTCTCATCCATACTACTTTTAATGATTACTCGTCAAAAAGAGGACATAATAATCCATTAATAATTATCTAATAAAATTGTAAACTTATCAATAATTTATCATTTATTTTAAATAGTTGATATTCCTGTTTTCTTCCTCCTATTCCTTCGCATGAATCTTAAATCATTTTTATTATAAGAATCAGTCTAATTTAAAATTAATTTAGGTTTTTTATTCGTTTTTATAGATTATCTGTAAGAATACTTCTATAAATATTTAAAAATATATAAGAAAAGAGAAGTTTTTCTTCTCTTATTTCATTTCCTGTTCCAGGGTATCGATGACGTTTAGGATCTTGCTCCAGGTGATGGAAGCCTTCTCGATTTCCATCTGTCTGAGGTATTCTCCGTTGTCCGGATAGATCCTGGCCATGCTGTAGGCGTGCCAGTAGCGTCCGAAGGCCTCGTATTGTGAGATGTCTACCTCGATCGGTTCGTTGGAAAACTCGTTCTTAACGGTGTATTCGTAAAGCTGCTGGTACTGTCCTTCGTTGAAACAGTCGTCCAGTGTAGAAAGCCCGTATGCCCTGTTGACGTAGTTGACGTCTCTTTTGATGTTGACGAAAAGAGCCATGGCGTTCATGAAAAGGATCATCAGGAAGAAAACGATCAGAACTCTAGCAATTCTTGTCCATCTACTCTTCATTGTTCATCCTCCCGCTGACCAGGATCAGCAGCTGGGAGCTGCTCAGGTCCTTGATCGTGGCGATATCCTCATCGGTAAGCTTAAGATGAGTCTTGATATAAAGTTCAAACTCGTCATTGATCGCCGTAAGGTGCTTTCTGGTGAAATCGGATATGTCTCTCTTCAGCTGACGGGTATAGTCGTCTTCGTAGTCGACGATATACTGACAGGTTTTGACCAGCTGGTCGGTATAGCTGTCTTTTTCGTAAAGATAGTTGCTTAGGCTCTTCATGACGCTTTCATAGTTGTAGGCGGCATAGTAGACCGGATAATACTCTTCGAAATCCCTGTAGCGTATTTCAAAACGGTCGTAGTACGTCACGAACTTCGTATATTCCCTGTTTTCGAGATATTCGTTCATGTTTGCCTTGATTTCGTCGATATCGACGGACTTGGCGGTGATGCTCTCGGCGATCTCGTAGGAAGCCGTGTTCATGATGAACAGCGCCAGGTTGGCCAATAGAAGCATGACAAGGATAATCAGCAGGTTGTAGCCCTTTCTGGTCTTGCTGACTTCCTGTACGACTTCTTTCCTGGTCTTGTTGAATTCCTTATCCAGCTGCGCCAGCTTGCGGAGATGTTCCTGAGCTTCCGGATTCGGCGTTCCGCAATGCGGACATACGGCATCTTCCAGGCTCAGAGGTGCACCGCAGTTCTTACAGTTAACCATTCTTCACCTCCTGCAGAGCATCTTCGATTTCCGAAAGAGAAACATATCCGTAGGAATCCGCATATTTCTCATAGATTTCCTGCAGCTTTTCTTCCGGATAACCTTCCTTTTCCACTTTCTCAATCAGCTTGTTTCTGTTTTCCATGTATTCTTCCAGTTCGTCTTCCGAAAGCGCCTCCGTACGGCCGTAATAACCTGGATAGTAGAGAAAATACATGACATTGGTCATGTCGTATTTGCTGAAACTGTCCTTACTGATGAGTTTATCGTATTCTTCCAGCAGACTGAAGGAAGCGTAGTGTTCCCAATGTGAAACGATAGAACTGTTTTCATAGTAAAGCTTACGGATCGTTTCATAATCGTGTTTTTCGTAGGCTTCGTTCAGTTTCTGGATGTTTTCATTCTCCCATTCGATGTCTTCCATACGTTCCCTGTCGTAACGGGCGTCGTTGTAGTAGTTGACATTGTAGAAACGGGATGCAACAAAGGCAAGCAGGATGCATACCGCGATCAGGATCAGAGATCTCAAAATCGACAGCAGGATCATCCTGGATACGGAATTGTAGGATTCTTCCTTCAGGTTCAAAAGTCTGTCAATGACAGCCGATACTTTTCTTCTGAAATCCCGGTAGGCGCCCTTCTTGTTCATGGTGCCGCAGTACGGGCACTTTGCCAGTGTGTCGGGGAATTGTCCCCCGCAGTTCTTACAAATCATCATTTTTATCATAACACAAACTCGTTTATACAAATAAGCGGTTTTGCTTTTGCAATAACCAAGAAAAAGGATCATCATCTGATGATCCTTCATTTCATTCTAGTGAGATGAGATCCTCTCGAATTTCTCTCCCGCCATGGACATGCACAGATCCGTCTTCAGGATCAGCGTATTGGCGTCCCTGATCTCGAATTCGATCAGCTTGGTATCCGCTCCGGCAAACCCCTGCACCGTTGAAGCGTCATCCACGTGGCAAAGATATGCGCTGTCCGTCTTTTCATACCAGCCGATGAAATGACCGAAACCGGAATACAGGTTTTCCGTGAAGTCGAACATTCCGGCAGAGTCGAATTTTACGGTAGGCAGATAGTCGTCATTCAGATCCGTGATCTTCTCATGTCTCCATTCGCTGTTTTCCAGAGAAGGAGCTCCTTCCGGACCCGGGATTCCCGGATCGGTTCCCGGCATGCAGAAGCGGTCTCCGGACCGCGATACGCCCAGATCGGTCAGAAGAACAAACGTGTTTTCGTCCTTCCAGTCCATGAACAGCTGACTCATACCATCGGTCTCGTGATCAAGATTCAGGATCAGATTGTTTCCAATCAGGACATAGGTACCGCTGTACTCAAAGATACTGAAGTCGTTCATATCCTTCAACGTAAAGGTTCCGTCGGAACGGAGTTCGATGTTGGACAGATTCGTACTGTCCTGATCGACATTGTAGTAGAACGTGTAGATCAGTTCTTTTGCGTCGTTCGCTTCCGGTTTTATGTCCTTGAATACATCATCCGATTTCGATCCGGCAAGACTTGTCTTCAATGTCAGTTCGCTTTCGTCCCTGATTTCAAAACGGATCTTGTCGTAGTTCCCGACACCCGTATCGGAAACGTCCAGAGTGACCACGTTTTCGTTGAGTGACCAGGTGCCGTTGATCTCGTACCAGCCGTCGAAATAGTTGTCTCTCATGACGAAACTCCCATCCTTGCAGAACCATACGGAAGACGGGTTAACGGAATCGTATTCATCGTTGTGACTATAGAAGGTCTTTCCTGATAGATCGTATTTGGCCGCAGACTCTTCGGTTTTCTTCGTACAGCCGCCCAAAAGCAGCACAAGACTTATCATCAAGACCAGTATTCTAGCGAATTTCTTCATGGTATGTACCTCCATTGCTTAACAACATTATCCGATAATCTCCATGAAAATAAAAGCGGATCGTCCGATCCGCTCTTTTTCTGTTACTTCATGTAGGTGATCACCGGGATCATCAGTTCATCCTCGCACATCCCGGCGTGCATGCCGCCGAATTTCCCTTTGGAGTTCTTCGGCCTGTTGCTGTAGTCCAGGACCAGATCGCTTTTGGCGATGGCCAGAAAGTCACCGACGAATTCCTCGAAACGCGGATGATTCTCATGATCGCCGAACAGATGGGTCTCCAGGACCTGCCTGTGCGTCAGCAGAACATAGTCATTCTCAAAAGCTTCCTTGAACTTTTCGGCGAATTCTTCCTGCATGCCTTCCTTGATGAAGAAGGTCATGGCTCTCGGTTCGATGGAAGGTCTCATGGAGAAATAGGCATCGAATAGCGAACCGTAAAGATTGTAGACCCGGTTCGTATCCACCTGACCGTGGTCGGCCGTTACGACCAGCATCGTGTCTTCCGCAAGATTCTCCGCCAGATTTTCGATCTCCCTGTCAAGGAAATTCAGGTAGGCATCGCAGATCTTCGAAGACGGTCCGTGCTTGTGCATGTAGGAATCGTACTTGTCCCAATAGGCATAGATGTATCTGAAATTCTCATCGTTGGAGAAACGGATCAGACGGCCGCACATCTCGTCGAAGTCTTCGCATCCATCCTCCCGAAAAGACGGATAAAGGTTTCTTGCCTTAATGCCGATCCGGTTGAGCTCGTCTTCCGTTGAACTGACCGGAACATACTGATTCATGATATCGCCCGGATAGATCCTGTCTTCGTAGAAGCTGCAGGAACGCAAAGGAACGATGATGTCGTCGGCTTCCTTGAGATACTGGCACCAGCCCAGCCAGGCGTTTTCGTTGGGAGCTCTGCCGTTGCGGATAGCCGTGGTCGCGGCAGTCGTGGTAGAGGGAAAGACCGTGGTGGTGACATAAGTCATGTGTTTCCTTAGAAAACTGTCTTCCGGGAGCTTTCTCTCGATCAGATTGGATCCCATCGCGTCTATCAGCATCAGAAAGATCTTTTCAGGTCTTTTCTCGTTCAGAAGAGCGGAAAGAGCCTCGTTTGCCGGATAGCTCGAAGTCAGACCGAAATAGTTTCTGATCGAAGCGACGTAGGTCAGGATCGACTCGTCATAGTAGACAATCATTATTTCATGTCCTTCAGGAAGGCCTTATAGGCGCGGTACGCCTCGTAAAGGTCGCCCTTGGATGCTGTTTCAAACGGAGCATGCATGTTCTGCACCGGAATTCCGGCATCGATAACATCCATGTTCTTGTTGGCCAGGATATAGGCGATCGTACCGCCTCCGCCCTGGTCGACCTTGCCCAGTTCGGAGAACTGGAACATGACCTTGTTGTCGTCCATGACTTTTCTAACTTTCGCGACATATTCGGCTGAAGCCTCGGAAGAAGAGAACTTGCCTCCGGAACCCGTAAACTTGTTGAAGGAAATACCTCTTCCGAAGAAGGCCGTATTCTTGGATTCCGTAACGGATGGATAGTTCGGATCAAAAGCGATCGATACATCGCTTGAAAGCATCTTTGAATTCTCCAGGGCGTGTCTCAGTCTCAGTTCGTTGTATTTGTCCTGCAGCGAGATCAGTTCCGCTACGGCATTCTCGAAGAACGATGAAGACGCTCCGGTCGAGCCGATCGAACCGATCTCTTCCTTATCGGTAAGGATGCATACGGATGTCCTGTCAGGATCCTTGGATTCCAGCAGAGCGATCAGGGAAGTATAGGCACAGATCCTGTCGTCGTGGCCGTAGCCCATGATCATGCTCTTGTCCAGACCGAGGTCTCTTGCTTTTCCGGCAGGAACCAGTTCAAGTTCGGCAGAAAGGAAATCGTCTTCCCCGATGCCGTATTCTTTCTTTAACAGATCCAGAATGTTCTTCTTGATCGGATCTTTTTCTTCTTCCCCTTCAGCCGGGATGGAACCGATCAAGGCATTGAGATCTTCGCCTTCAACGATCTTGTTTCCGGTCTTGGCCATCTGGTCTCTGGCAAGATGCGGAAGCAGATCGGAGATCTCCAGAACAGGATCCCCTTCCTTCTCACCGATGCAGATATCGACATTCGTACCGTCCTTCTTGCAGACGACGCCGTGCAGCGAGAGAGGTCTTGCGACCCACTGGTAGTGCTTGATGCCACCGTAGTAATGCGTATCGAAGAAAGCCAGTCCGTTGTCTTCATAAAGCGGATTCTGTTTCAGGTCGATTCTTGGCGAGTCGATATGTGCGCCGAGAATGTTCATGCCCTCTTCAATCTTCTTCTTGCCGATGACAAACAAAGCCAGTGACTTGTCCCGGTTGTTGAAATAGAATCTGTCTCCGGCATTCAGTTTCTTGACGTTCTTGAACGGCTTGAATCCTTCTTTTTCCGCCAGTGCGATGGCTTCTTTCACGGCTTCCCGTTCGGTCTTGACACCACTCAGGAATCCCTTGTAGCCCTCCGCAAAAGCCATTACTTTCTTCAGTTCCTTGCCTTTGTATTTTTCCCAAACTGTTTTCATTTTCTATCCTTCTTTCTAATATGATTTATAAATCTTCTTGATCAGTGAAACGAATTTCTCTCTATCCACATTCAGGAAAGCCTGGCAGTGACGGTCTTCGTACTTGTAGTCGGTCCAGAGATCCGTAACCGTCTTGCCCTGGCTGATCGTGCCCTGCGTTTCGACGTAGATGCCGCATTTCTGTCCCGTGAACCATTCCGGATGCGCCGTGTAGATCACCGGACAGGCATCGTGTTCGCACAAACCGGCGAACTTCTTGTTTTCCTGCGCCTTGTACATGAGATGATTGGAATCCTCAAAGAGTCTTGATGCCGGATTGCCGTAGGAGATGATCTCCTTGATGTCATCATCATTCAGGAATGCCTTCAGCGTCACATCCAGACCGAACATGTTTACCGGAATGCCGGATTTGAACACGTTTTCTGCACCGTGCGGATCGACAAAGATGTTGAATTCCGCACACGGCGTGACGTTGCCTCCGATCGCCGCTTCGCCCATGATATTGAGGATCTTGATATAGTCGACGATATCGGGATGCTTGGCGATCGTTATTGCGATATTGGTCAGCGGACCGACGGCACAGACCGTCAGTTCGCCATTGAGTTCCCTGGCTTTCTCGTACAATGCATCGTAGGCGTTCATCGTCTCGACAGGTGCCTTGGATCTCGGGATCTCGGCTCCGCCAAGTCCGTTTTCGCCATGCACATGCGGTGCAGTACGCAGCGGTTTTACCAGCGGTCTGTCGGCGCCCTTAAAGACTTTCACGTCTTCCCTTCCCGCAAGAGACAGAACATCTCTGGCGTTTCTGAAGGCGTTGTCTATGGTCGTATTTCCGGCAACGGCCGATACGCCCGCCAGATCGAATTCTTCGATTCCGCAGGCACACAGCAGAGCCAGCGAATCATCGACACCGGTATCGGTATCGATCCAGATCGGTATCTTTTTCATCCTATACCTCCCATCCTTCGAACTTGCTGCAGGCTTCAACCAGATAGTCCACGAACTTCTCTCTGTCCAGATCAACCACGCAGCGGCAGTTCGGCTTGTTTCCGGTGCGCCCGTTGTAATCGGCGATCGTAGCCCCGCGGCAGTACTTGCCCTGCAGTTCAATGTCGACATAATAGTCCCTGATATCGAAGATTTCCGGATGCACCAGAGACATGACCGCACATGGATCGTGGGTCGTCGCGCCTGCCCAGCCCAGGGATTTCACATGAATGAAGAAGAAATCGAACCAGCCGGCAACCACTTCGGCGACCGGATTGTGCAAGGCTCTGATCCTTTCCCAGTCTTCCGGATAAACCAGAGCTTTTTCGGTAACATCCAGACCGCACATCTGTAAAGGAAGCCCGCTGTGATAAACGGTGTAGGCAGCTTCCGGGTCCACAAGAATATTGAACTCCGCACCGGATGTCCAGTTTCCGTTGCGCAGACCCCCGCCCATCGTAGAAATCATTTCGATCTTGTCTTTCAGTTCCGGATGAGACAGCAGCAGAGCCGCAACATTGGTCTGAGCTCCGGTCGTAATGATCGTAACCTTCTCCTCTGATTCTCTTAATACCTTCGCCATCATCTCCGGGGCGGAAAGTTTCGAGAGTTCACGGTGCGGTTCCGGCAGAGCCGGTCCATCCAGTCCCGTCTCGCCATGGAAGTTCGGAGCGATGATCAGATCCGAACACAGCGGTCTGTTCCTGCCCTTGGCCACTTCTATGTCCAGATGCAGCAGAGCCGCGATCCTTCTGGCGTTGTACGTTACTTTTTCCAGCGTCTGGTTACCCGCTACGGTCGTGATCGCCCTGATGTCGAATTCCGGGATCGTGGATGCCAGCACCCAGCCGATCGCATCATCATGTCCGGGGTCGCCGTCCAGGATAACGGGCCTTTTCTTCATTTCACTCATATTAGATCCTTTCTAGTCTTCCTTTTTTATTCTAACATAAGTGAAGTTCCGTTATAATGATGTTGAAGGAAGGTTAAAACAATGAGATATCCATTTCCAAAAATCGACCTGCACCTGCATCTCGACGGCTCTTTCCGTCCGGAAACCGTCTGGCAGCTGGTACAGGAACAGGGTGTCGAATCCCCTGCCGATACTCCGGAAGGCTACCGCGAATTCATCGACAGATGCGTTCATTCCGGAAGCGTCAACGAATACCTGAAGGCTTTCGATGCCGTGCTGCTGGTGATGCAGGACAGAGAATCGATCATCCGTATTACCAGAGAGCTGATCGAAGATCTGGCAAAACTGGGTCTGGCTTATGCGGAGATCCGCTTTGCTCCGCAGCTGCATACCAGGAAAGGCCTGAGTCAGGATGATGCGATACAGGCTGTTCTGGAAGGCAGAAGACAGGGCATGGAGGCATATCCGGAAATCAGCATCGGCATCATCTGCTGCATGATGTGCGTCGGTCCGGAGACGGCTAACTGGGACGCCAACATGGAAACGGCGAAAATCACCCATAAATATCTCGATAAGGGCGTTGTCGCGATCGACCTGGCCGGAGCCGAAGGCATCGTTCCGTTAAGCAATTTCGCTCCTTTGTTCAAGGTTGCCAGAGAATTCAATACCCCGATCACCTGCCATGCGGGAGATTCCCAGGACTGGCAGACCGTCAAGGACGCAATCGAAATGGGAGCATCAAGGATCGGACACGGTCACCATATCTACGAGAATCCGGAACTCTGCCGCTATGCCGCAGACCACAACATCGCTCTGGAGATCTGTCCAACTTCCAACGTCCATTGCCATACCAGAGATTCATATCCGCTGCATCCGGCATGGAATCTTTATTCCATGGGCATTCCGGTCACGATCAATACCGACAACATGACGATGTCTAAAGTAACGCTGGACGATGAATATGACCACTGCCTGAAGGAAATGGGTTTTGAATACGAAGATCTGATCCTGATGAATATCAATTCCGTGAAGTATTCGTTCATGAAAGAAGAAGAAAAAGGAAAACTAATCGCCAGACTGGAAAAGTATCTGGATGAGGTAAGCGAATGAAACAGGCGCACATTCAGCTGGATGAGACGGTAAACGCTCCATGCGCTCTGATGCCGGGAGATCCCAAGAGAGTCGACGTGATCGCCTCCTGTCTGGAGAACGTCGAGGAACTGACTTTCAACAGAGAATACCGTTCTATCGCAGGTACATACAAAGGCATGAGGGCCATCGGCATTTCTACCGGAATGGGAGGTTCTTCCGTAGCGATTGCGGTTGAAGAACTGAAGAATATCGGCGTACATACGATGATGCGCATCGGTTCCGCAGGAGCTCTGCAGGAAGGAATCGGCTTAGGCGATCTGGTCATCTGTGAAGGTGCGGTAAGAGACGACGGCGCTTCGAGGTGCTACATCGATCCGATCTACCCTGCCGTTCCCGACTACAGGCTGATCAACCATTGCGTGGAAGCGGCGAAGGATCTGGGTTTCAGACACCATATCGGCATCGTTCTCTCGCACGAATCCTTCTATTACGACGAAGATGCGCAGGACAGTGAAAAGTGGTCCAGAAAAGGCGTTCTGGCTACCGACTTTGAAACAGCGGCTCTTTACACCGTAGGAAGATTAAGAGGCGTACATACCGCCTCCATCCTGAACAATGTCGTACTCTGGGGCGAGAATACCGAGGATTCCATCGGCTCCTACCAGGGCGGCGAAGATGCGACTGCCATCGGTGAAAAAAGAGAGGTCCTGACCGCTCTGGAAGCCATGTACAGGCTGGAACAGGAACTCTGACAGAATTACTGATCATTATGAAAAAACGCTCCCTAGAGAGCGTTTTTGTTTAGATATTCACAGGCTTTGATCGCCGCGTTGGCACCGTCGGAACAGGCCGTAGCCACCTGCCGCAGCGTTTTGGTACGGCAGTCTCCCGCAACGAAGACATTCTCCGTCTCAGTCAACCCGTATTCGTCGGAAATGAAGTATCCTCTTTCGTCGATCCGAGCGACATCGGCAAATGCCTGATTGTCCGGAACCATGCCGACAGCCAGGAAGACGCCGTCGCAGGATACGGTCTTTGGTTCGCCATTCTCCAGATAGGCAACACCGCAAAGCTTCCCGTCTTCCGTCAGGTATTCCGTTACTTTCGTATTTACGTGTTTCTCGACGTTGCCTTTCTTGAAGAGCTGTTCCTGCAGCTTCTGATCAGCCGTAAAGAACGGCATGTCCTGCAGCATGATCACCTTATCAGCGATGTCTGCCAGAAGATTGGCTTCCACGAATGCGGAATTTCCTCCTCCAACCATGACAACCGTCTTGCCCTGATAGAAATTCCCGTCGCATACGGCGCAGAAATGAATGCCCTTGCCGATGAGATCCTCTTCCTTCTCAAGCCCCAGATGACGGTGCTTCGTTCCGGTGGCCAGAATGATCGTCTTTCCCGTAACAGGTTCAGACAGATCGCAGATCACGCTGATGCCTTCCGCTGTCTTTTCCAGTTTCCTGACCTCATCGAACAGAACTTCTCCGCCCTGTTTCATGACCTGATTCAGCATCATGTCTCCGAACTCTTCGCCGGAGATCGATTCAAAACCCGGAATGTTTTCCACTTTCGGTGAGTTGACGATCTGTCCGCCAAAGACGGACTTCTCGATCACCATGACACTCTTTCCGTTTCTTAACGCATAGACGGCTGCGGTCATTCCTGCCGGACCTCCGCCTACGATCACTGTATCGTATATCTTTCCCATAAATACCTCTTGAATCTAAAGCCCGCAGCTGCGGGCTCTATCGATTACTGTTTCGTGTTGTGATATTTCATCCAGTCGGCTGCCGCGTTGGCTCCCACAAACATCGTTCCATCCGGGTCGATGATTGTCGGAGTCTCCGTCAGGTTCAGTCTTCTGGCTTCTTCCATGTCTTCGCTGCAGTTGACGATCCTGTGTTCGATGCCGCTGATCTGCAGTCTCTGTTCCGCACCCTTGCATTTAGGACAATGGTCCTGAACGTAGATGGTCGGAATATCGAACCCGGTCATTCTGTTTTCCGCAAGTTCTTCCTGCTTTGCTTCCAGGACATCGGACATGATGTCTCTAGCCTTCATGACGGACGATTCGATGTTGTATTCCTTACGGTGCTTGAACTCCTGAACCTTGCCGTCGTTCCAGTTCTGGATCGGACGGTAGTAGCCGGTGATTCTTGACCATACTTCCGTCTTCTTTCCGCACTTCGGGCAGGTATAGGCCTCGCCGGTGATATAGCCGTGTTCCGGACAGATGGAGTAAGTCGGAGACATCGTATAGTAAGGAAGCCTGTAGTTGTCGGAGATCTTCTTCACCAGATTGGCTGCCGCCTTCCAGTCAGGAAGCTTCTCGCCCAGGAAGCAGTGGAATACCGTTCCTGAAGTGTACAGCGTCTGCAGTTCATCCTGAACATCCAGAGCCGTGAAGATATCTTCCGTGTATCCTACCGGCAGATGCGAGGAGTTGGTGTAGTAAGGCGTTTCCCCTTCCTTGCCTGCGGTAATGATATCAGGATACTTTTCCTTGTCGTGCTTCGCCAGACGGTAAGCCGTCGATTCGGCCGGAGTAGCTTCAAGGTTGTAGAGGTCATGATACTGTTCCTGATAAATGACCAGTCTCTTGCGCATGTAGTTGAGTACTTCTACCGCAAATTCCTGGGATATCTTGTGGGTCAGATCTTTTCTGATCCAGTTGGCATTCAGACAGGCCTCGTTCATGCCTACCAGACCGATGGTCGAGAAGTGGTTGTTGAAAGTGCCCAGATATCTCTTGGTATAAGGGTACAGACCGTTGTCCAGAAGCTTGGTGATGACTTCTCTCTTGACGTGCAGGGATCTGGCGGCAATGTCCATCAGATTATCCAGACGCTTGTAGAAGTCTTCCCTGTCCTTGGCCAGATATGCCAGTCTCGGCAGGTTCAGCGTTACGACACCGACAGAACCCGTAGATTCGCCGGATCCGAAGAAGCCGCCGGATTTCTTTCTCAGCTCTCTCAGGTCAAGACGCAGTCTGCAGCACATCGAACGGATGTCGGAAGGCTTCATGTCGGAGTTGACGTAATTGGAGAAATAAGGCGTGCCATACTTGGCCGTCATTTCAAACAACATCTTGTTGTTCTCGGTCTCGGACCAGTCGAAGTCTCTGGTAATGGAATAAGTAGGGATCGGATACTGGAATCCTCTGCCGTTGGCGTCGCCTTCGATCATGACTTCGATGAAAGCCTTGTTTACCATATCCATTTCCTTCTTGCAGTCCTTGTACTTGAAGTCCAGCGTTCTGCCGCCGACGATGCAGTACTGATCAGCCAGATCTTCCGGAACGGTCCAGTCCAGGGTTACGTTGGTGAACGGAGCCTGTGTGCCCCAACGGGACGGCGTATTGACGCCATAGATAAAGGACTGGATGTTCTGCTTGACTTCCTTGTATGACAGATTGTCTACTTTTACAAACGGAGCCAGATAGGTATCGAAAGAAGAGAATGCCTGAGCGCCGGCCCATTCATTCTGCATGATACCCAGGAAGTTGACCATCTGGTTGCACAGAGTACTTAAGTGGTTGGCAGGCGTAGATGTGATCTTGCCGTTGACACCGCCCAGGCCTTCCAGAATCAGCTGCTTCAAGGACCAGCCGGCACAGTAGCCCGTCAGCATCGACAGGTCATGGATGTGCATGTCGCCGTCTTTATGGGCATTGCCGATCTCTTCATCATAGACTTCCGACAGCCAGTAGTTGGCCGTTACCGCACCGGAGTTGGAAAGGATCAGACCGCCTACGGAATAGGTAACGGTTGAGTTCTCCTTGACTCTCCAGTCGACCGCATTGACATAGGAATCCACCAGTTTCTTGTAGTCCAGCATCGTGGTGGAAATGTTTCTGGCTTTTTCTCTCTGTTTTCTGTACAGGATGTAGGCCTTGGCCACATCCGGATAGCCTGCTTCAGACAGGACTTTTTCTACGGAGTCCTGGATGTCTTCTACGGTAACCTTCTCGTCCTTGACTTTCGATGCGAAATCGGAAGTTACCCTCAAGGAGATCAGATTGATCACATCCGGATGATACTCCTTCTTGCAGGCTTCAAATGCCTTGGTGATGGCGTCGGAAATCTTGCTTAAATCGAAATCAACTGTTTTTCCATCTCTTTTTACTACTCGGTACATGTTTTTACTCCTCTATCCCTCTTATTTCAATATTCTCCACATACGGCGCAGCTGCGGCTTTCATCTGTTCCAGGGTTTCGATGCCGACCTCACTCAGCCCTTCCCGAATACAGGTCCCGTGATCTTCGAAGTTCTGCAGATAGTAGTTCTTTGCCCCTTCTATCCATCTGCCGATCTTTTCGAAGTCCGCGACTTCATGAAACTGTGCTACAACTGTCGTACGGAATTCATAGTCTACGTGTCCCTGAAGCAGGTAGTCCTTGCTTCTGACGACTTCAGCAATATCATAATTCTCCAGACCGATCGTCTCTGCGTATTTTTCCGGACACCCCTTGATGTCCATGGCCACATAGTCGACCAGACCTTCTTCTACGAGCTGTTTCAGCGCTTCGCAGTTTGACCCGTTGGTATCCAGTTTTACCAGCAGGCCCAGTTCTTTCACTTTTCTGATAAAGTCGAAGATCCCCTTGTGAAGCAGAGGTTCTCCGCCGGTAATGCATACTCCGTCCAGGACTTTCTTTCTGGTTTCCAGATATTCCAGAATGTCGCTGACGGAGATCTCAGAATCATTCTCGTTGAGAAAGACCAGACTGCGGTTGTGACAGAAAGGACATCTGAAGTTGCATCCTCCCGTAAACACCGTACAGGCCATCTTTCCCGGATAATCCAGCAGGGTCAGCTTCTGCAGACCGTAGAAACGGATCTCTTCGTTTTCCAGCTGTTTTTCGTATTCTCTTGCCTTTTCGATCAGTTTTCTCTGTGTGGCGTTGTAGGCGTCCAATTCATCCGATGAAAGCTCGGAGCTCAGATAGGAATTCCATTCCGAACGCATCCGATACAGCTCAGGCATGATGACCTGGGTCTTATCGGTCGTATATAGCAGTTTTGAACGTTTATCCGCCTCGCTGTTTTCTATCCGCACATAAGAGAGCTGTTCCAGACGCTGAATCGACTTGGTAATAGTTCCCTTATCAAAGACACCCATTATAGCCAACTCATTCATGGAGATACCTTCATTCTCGTAGATCTGGGTCAGCAGGATCAGCTGGGTATAACCGATATCGAATCTGGATAATAATTTATCAAAGTGTTTTTGATTGCAGCGATACAAAATAGAGGAGTCTAAACTTAAGTAATTATTCTCGCCCATATGTACCTCGTAAGCATATTATAAACCATATAGTTGAACTTTCAACTAAAATAATCTGAAAATAATTGAAATTTCAACTAATAAAATTTCCCGGAAATAAGAAGCAAAAACAGAACAGAAAACAGTTCTTTTTCTAAGCAATTTACAGACCTATATCAAGGTAAAAACGAAAGATTATCTGTTATTCAAAACAGAAAAAAACATCTTCCGGAAAGGCTGAAAAACGCCTCAGAATCGATCCTGCAATCTGCAGGATAAGGCTTTTTCTCTTCTGATTCCGTTTCTTCTTTTAGGATATCAAAAAGCCCATCGGATGATGGGCTTCTTTTCATTTTATTCCGTATTCTAGAACAGCAGCGTATCCGTCTGATCCACGTACTTGATCAGCTGATTCCTGTAGTGTTCTATCAGTTCCTTCTGATCAGGCATTCGCTTGATTGTTCTTCTTAAAGCTCTGGCATAGCCGATAACCTTGGCCTTGTCTATGACGGATTTTTTGAATTCTTCGTCCTTTCCTTCGAAATAGAAGTCAATCAGTTTGTCCATCACGTAGCTTGCCGTATCGTAGTCCATCTGCAGGAAGTTTTCGATCTGTCTGTGGTTCAGTTCACCATAGCCCTGATAAGCCAGGAAGATCGAAGCGAATTCGAAGATCGGATCGCCAACGGAAAGTGTATCCATGTCGATCAGAATGGCTTCGTTGTTGGCGTAATGGACGTTGTTGGTGTGATAGTCGCCGTGAATCATCATATTGCTTTCAGGGACTTCATCAACCAGTCTGTGCAGCTTATCGTAGGTTTCCGCAGGGATATGATCGTGGAGCCATTCCACCCAGCCCATGGCCGCTTTCTTTGCGGAAGGCAGGATACCTTCCTTGACTTCCGTCGCATGGATCTCCTTCAGCATGTCCGCAAAGATCTTGATGTACTTGTCCTTGTTCTCCGGTTCGGCGGCGATCAGCTTGGTAATGGACTTTGCGCTCAGCAGTTCAAATACGGAACCGTACTTGTCCCCTACCTTTACCACATCGAACGGAATGGCAGTATTGACGCCCAGAACCAGAGCGGTCTTGGCCAGTTCGCGTTCTCTCTTGATGTCTTCCAGCGCATCGCTGTTCTTGTAGACCTTGATGATGGTATCGGGATTGAGACGGTAGACGATGCCGTTGGATCCTTCACCGATCACTTCGCATCCCTCGATGCTCATCTTGCGGTAGCCCTTGGAGATATCCATCATTTCCGCAAAACCGGTCATTTCAAAAATATCGTAGATCTCGGAAGAACAGTTGATGATCTTCAGATCTTTCTCTTTCTTTTTCAGCCTAAGGATCTGTCTCAATCCGGCACTGGAAATGTATTTCAGTTCTTCCATGTCCAGAACCAGCTGACTATCCGGATACTGGGCCAGTAGTTCATCCACTTCCCTGCCGAACTCTTCTGCGTTGGCGGTATCGACACTGCCGCTAGGATAAATGGTTAATATGTTGTTTTCAAAAGTGTTTTTCATATATGACTCCTACAGATATTTCGCAAAAACCGTGTCGATAAGGAAGCAGAACTCCTTATATACGGCATAATCCTTCAGTTCTACCAGAGCCTCTTTCAGCTCGCTGTAATACCAGTAATGCATCAGGGGATCTTTCTGGTTGAAAGCGTTCCAGAACTCCTCGCCC
>JAFONG010000009.1 GCA_017418585.1 Erysipelotrichaceae bacterium
CACCTGTGACATCTGTGATCAGTTCGGACGCTTCAGCGTCTTTGTGACCTATATGGTACTGACCCTGTTTTTCATCCCGACCTTCCGCTGGAACAGACGCTACTACGTAAGGACCAGCTGCTGCAATACGATCTACGAGCTCGATCCTTCGATCGGCAGAAGGATCGAAGCCGGTGAACAGCTCACGATCCGCGATGAGGATCTGACGCTGGTTTCAAGAGGGAGGTCCATGACTTCCCATAAGAAGTGTCCGGTCTGCGGATATGAAACGGAGGAAGACTTCGAATACTGTCCGATGTGCGGAAGAAGATTCTGAAAAGGGGATCTCTTAAATTAAACGTGGTTCAGCGTGGGTTCAGGGATCGAAACAGTAAAAACTATTAAATAAAACGTGGGAAGCTCTGAGCCTGAAAACTCAGAGCTTTTCATATCGGCAGATCAGAATGGATCTCTTCCTGAACCTTTCGAAATTGTGGTATCCGTAAGCTGTCTTGATGATGGTCTTGAGGTGATTGTTGACCGATTCGGCGACCGAGTTGGAGAAGTGCTCTTCTGACTGATTTTTTGCGATCCCGTCGGCGATCTCGATCCGCCATTTGTCATAGGACCTGCCGACGGATTCCAGAGTTTCGCTGCCTGAAAGGGAAAGTCTTTCCGAGATATGATCGATGAAGGCAAGGCTTTCCGTAAAGGTCGAGGTGTAGTCGTAATGGAACAGATCCTGCAGAATGTTGTAACCTTCCAGAAGAGTCTGGTCCTGCAGGATGCAGCGGTGGACCATGTCGGAATAATGAATAGATGCGCCGCTTTTCTTTGGAGTGTACCACTTGTCGGGGATCCTTTCCCTTCTGCACAGGAACAGCCTCCAGTGGTTCTTCATGAATCTGTATTCGCTGCTGTTCTTACTGAGCTTTCTGCACACGCCGTTTCTGACTGAGTTGATCGCAGTCGTCAGTAAGGCGACTACATGAAACAGATCCACGATGTGTAAGGCACGGGGAAAGAACTTCTTACACGCGCTCCTGTATCCGTCGTACATGTCGGAAACGAAGTATCTGACGCCTTTCCTTTCGCTTTCCGGGACTTCCTGAAAGTAATCGTCCAGATAGGCACGCTGCCTGTTCCTGATGATGTCGACGAGCTTTCTTTCCCTGAAGTCATAGAGACAGCAGCAGTATTTCTGATCGATGTCCTCCTCAAAATGGATCTCGTCGATACACAGCACCTCGGGCATCCTTCCCCTGGGGACAAAGCGGATCTTCTCGTCGAAGATCTGGATGATCCTGGCAGTGGAATATCCGTATCTGTGGCCGATCTGGGTGAAGGTCATCATCTTGAAGAAGTCGTTGTATATCATGGAAAGAGTCTGCACGGAGGTCTTGTAGTGATGGCTGATGCCTTCGATCGCAGGGGTGAATGTCCTTCTGCAGCCCTTGCACAGAAAGCGCGTCTTGATGATCCTGAGCACGTCTTTGATCTGATCGGTCTCGGAACAGTTGATCTCGACGGTGTCGTGGTCCTGGACGATGCAGTCAGTGCTGCTGCAGTACGGACACTTTCTTGTATCCGTCCTCTGCCTGACTTCATAGATGAAGCCTTTTTCCGTTCTGATCGGATCCCTGTCCTCATTGATAAAAGAGTCCGGATCAAATCCGAACCTGATGATAATCGTGTTAAAATTCATTTGGGTTCTCCTTTACTGTTCGTACTAAATCCAGTATAAGAAGAACCCTTTTGTTTCTATGCCGATTTTCTGAAAACTCTTAAATCCGGCGTGGGTGATACCATGAACCGCCCACGTTTAATTTAAGAGAGCCAGAAGAAGATGAATAATCTTCTTTTTTATTAAAAAACAGATCTTACGATCTGCTCAGGATATCGACGATATGGGAACTTGCGCCGAGCAGTTCCTTTCTTTCGCATGTCTTCTGATGAAAATCCAGATATGCGGCAAAGGTCTCCTCATCCATCGCGTTGATGGTGCTTCGCATGTAATCGGTCGGTCCGTCGGACGCAAAACGCTTCAGGAGCTTTAATCCGCA
>JAFONG010000273.1 GCA_017418585.1 Erysipelotrichaceae bacterium
GGAATGAATCCGCACTGTTTGATGATAAACTCTTTAAGACTGTTGAAGAAGCCTTCTCCATCAGAGGTATCGATACGACCGCTGAACAGGGATACAGGCAGGAAGACGAGTTCTTCTCTGTCCTCTCTGGTCAGATCGGAAATCGTGAACAGGACTTTAAGAGGGATGCGGTTCGGATCGGCGAAGGATCCTCCGTATTCCTTGACCTTGGCGATCTTGGATGTTTTGACGATATCCAGGACCTTTGATCCGATCACGACTCTGAAGCTGTAGGAAACGTCCTTGTTGTCGGTCGTCTTCTCCGGCTGATCGAAGCACTTCAGGAAGCGCTGCAGCAGCAGTTCGATTTCGTTGAAATCCACCTTCCAGGAATTGGAACGTCTGTTGATAAGCTCCAGCAGTTCCACGTATTCGTACCAGGCTTCTCTCTGCCTTAGTTCGCTGACTCGCTTTAGATCGTAGTTCTTCAGATACAAATTGTCTCCCAGGGCGGTGATCTCATCCAGTATCTCGCAGTTGTCGAAGAATTCCGAGAAGGCGTATTCCAGTTCCTCGATGCTGACTTCCTTTTCTCCGTTGTCCAGATAAAGGCTGTGCAGATAGTAGTTCTCCGGAAGAACGTCATCCGGAAGCAGAGCGTCGCACTGCAGAGTTCTTGTGAAGATGGAGTTGTAGTAGATGTCGATCAGTTTCTTCAGTTCATGATGGAACGGCTTGTTCGGATCGAAGAGACATGCGTAGACGGGATTCAGAGAACCTTCTTCGTTTTCTTTTACGATATAGTTGCGGTAGAAGACAGATCTGCTGTAGTCGTCGACCTTGTCCTGGGACTGGGTTCCGTTCATGTGGGTCTGGCAGAATGATTGCATGGATATGGTTTTTAGGGTTATCAGGAAGTTGTTGATCTGGTTCTCGTCCAGATGCATGGCCTGAGCCAGAAGGATGTTGTTGCTGTGGTCCATAGCCAGGTTGGAACAGAAGCGCAGGAAGTCCTTGCTGTGTTCGTCGCTGGATACGGCCCAGTTTTCTCTGATGCAGTAGACAGATACTTCTTCGCACAGTTCGTTCCAGGCCTTGAAGACCGGATCGTCCTTGCTCTTGCTGTGCACGAACGGAGTCATCTGTCTGTTGTTGAGAAGTACCACGATGCTGCCGTTGGCTAAAAGCTGCTTGAAGGCTTCCTTGTCTTCCCCTTCGTTTAGAAGCAGTTCCTGGAAGTACGGTTCATACAGGATGGAATTCAGCTTCAGCAGGATCTGTTTATAGTGGAAGAACGACAGTATGAAGTTTCTTCTCTTGTAGTTCCTGAGATATTCCTTTACTGTGCCGGAAGCGAAGCCTTCTTTCTCGAATTCGGCGTAGTACTTGTTTTTGCTGTCGTAGAAGATTTCCGGAAGCCATTGGCTGTCCAGAGCGAAAGGATAGACGGCAGAAGGTGCCAGGTCGGCCGCATAGACCTTGTAGTAGATGCTGTTGAAACGGTTGTCGAAAGCCTTCTCCGGCAGGGAATTCTGGTTGATGAATCCGTTCTCTTCGCCTGTGGTCATCAGGACCGTACCGCTTTCCTCAATGCCTCTGCGGCTGATTGCCGTATACAGCTTCTTCATCGCATCGATGGTGACTTCCCCATAGGCGCTCAGCTCGATGTACTGGTATTGCGACAGATACTTTCTGATTTCATCCACGCTTCCGTCATCCCTGAACCAGGAAGGATGTATCTGACCGACTACCACAAAGAAGACCCGGAACTTTTCCGTTCCTTCTTCCTGCATCCTTTTCAGGGAGTAGTTGATCTCTTTCAGGACTTCAGGTCTTCTCAATGAAGAAGAAGAAAGGATGCCGACCGTGATGTCCGCAGCCTGCAGTGCCGCTTCGATGTCGCTAGCCCATCTCTCTCCCAGTTCCAGATTCTGGGAATCGATCCATACCTCGCATCCGTGTCTGGCCAGATAACGGGCAATTCCATGTGCACAGGCGCTGTCCTGATGGGAATAGCTGATGAATACTTTTTCTGCCATGTTTCACCTCTTATCGTTTTCTGAATGATGATTCAGTCGTGTTTTGTATCTATAAGATAATTATAAAGTAAGGAGACCTCTTTTTGGGATGTATAATAAATTATAAGCAACAGGAGAACAGGAAATGAAAAACATGACACCATATATGACGGCTGCACTGATCATCGTTGTGGCAGGAACGGTTTTGGCACTTAGAAAAAGAAACGATTTTCAGGCGATGACCCTGACTTTGACCGGTGCGATGTCGCTGGCCATCGGCATTCTTACCTTTCCCTACAATCTGCAGTTCAGCGATTTTCCGATCGCGGTGATTCAAAGCATCCGTTCCGGACTTTCCGGTGTTGCGATGGGCGTAGACGGAGACATTCCCTATGAGATGGAACTGGATGAAGTATCATTCAGGATCTTCCGTTTCTTCCTATATACCCTGTATGTCCTGGGACCGATCGCAGGTTCCATGTTTCTGGTATCGTTCTCCTCAAAGATCAGAAACGCCCTGTCCCTGCTGACGAGGAAGCACTTCTACATCTTTTCCGGACTGAACGAAAAATCGCTGATGATCGCCGAGAGCATTGCCGAGAAAGACAAGGAAGGAACCGTCGTTTTCTGCAACGGCAAGAACTGCGATCCTGCTCTGGCAAGTTCCGCAAGAGCCATCAGAAGTCTGCTTCTGGACGGTGAAGACTGCAGCATTATCCTGTTCAGGAAAAAGAAATACGAATTCTTCGAGATAGATGGAGACGAGACCGACAGGATCAAGGCGAGCGCAAAGCTTTGCGAAGAACTGCTGAAACAGGACGGATATGTGCCGGGAAACGTGATCGTCAGGATCTTCGCCTCTCAGAGTCAGAGGGAACTGATCCTGAACCTGGATCGGCAGTATTCCGATCAGATCTATTTGCGTCACGTGGATGAAGACAATACGACGGCGATAGAGGCCCTTTCCATGTGCAGCGACATGCTGGCAGTGAAGAAAAACTGCAATGTCGCGCTGATCGCCGACAGCGATCTGGCGAGACCTTTTCTGACCAACCTGATCTGTCTGCTGATCAAGCCGTCAGGATCCTACTCGATCTCGCTGATCGGCCCGAAAAGCGACAGACTGTTCGAATCAGTCAAAGAGGACAATCCGGAGATCGTATACTATCCGATAAAGGTTTTCAGCCGTTCCTACGGGGACGAGGCGACGGCCCTGAAGAATCCCGATCTGGTGTTTGTTCTGTATGAGGACGACAAGCTGGCATACGATACGGCCATGAAGGTGAGACGTTTTTTGAGCAGCAGGAAAGAGGATCTGTCCTGTCCTAAGATCATGTGCTATGTCAATGATCCCGATTTCCATAAGATGATCAAGGAAAAGGATATCGTTCTGTTCGGCGATCCGAAGAAGACGATCAGCTACGACAAGCTGGTAAACCCGGATCTGGAAAAAGCAGCGGAGCGCGTGCATCTTTCCTACATGTCGTCATCGCAGATCGATCCGAAAGAAAAGGGACAGTTTCTGAAGGACAGCGGTTTCTACCACTACCAGAATCAGGAATCATCGTTTGCGGAAGCTCTGGCTCTGACTTATAAAAAGAAATACATCCTTGCCCAGAAGAAAAACGACAGACTGTCCGACGAGGAATTCATCGACGGCTGGCTGAGTAAGGAAAGAAACATGAAGCGGATGGCCGATGCGGAACACGACCGCTGGAATGCCTATGAACGTACGCACGGATGGCGCAGGGCCGACAGAAAGCTAACGGCCTCCATCATCAGGAAGTACGATGGACGCAGGGCCAACGATCCGGAACTGAAACTGCATCCGGCCATTGTCGAAAACGAAGAACTGCCGACGGCCGAAGCGATGGTCAATAAGCTTCTGGAAGAATACGGAACGGATTATCGGGTTGCTTATCTGGATGCGGACAGGGAAATCATAAAGAAGATCACGTATATTCTGAAATAATAAAAGGTCATCTCAATGATGACCTTTCTTTTATATTTCCTTCAGCATGTCCTTCGGGTTTTCAGCCGCCTTGACGTTTCCAAACGCCTTTACGATCGTCCCGTTCTCGTCGATCAGATAAGTCGTCCTGACCACGCCCATGTATTTCCTGCCGTACAGGGTCTTCTCCTTCCAGACATCGTAGGCCTGTATCGTCTTTGTTTCCGTATCGGAAAGCAGGGTAAACGGCAGACCGTACTTCTCTTCGAACTTCTTGTGGGATGTGACGGAATCCTTGCTGACGCCCAGGACAACGGCGCCTTTTTCCCTGAACTGCGGATACAGCTCGCCGAAAGCGCAGGCCTGCTTCGTGCATCCTGAAGTCATATCCTTCGGATAGAAGTACAGAACGACCTTCTGTCCCCTGTAATCCGTCAATGCGTGCATCTCTCCGTTCTGGTCGGGGAGGCTAAAATCCGGTGCTATCGTTCCTGTCTTCAGCATTCTCTTTCTCCTTTTTCTCTTCTGATTCAAGTATAACATCACTGATTTCTTCGTTTTATGCGGAATTATCTCAACAAAAGATGCATTGGATATGTTATTTAAAAGAAATTATATATAATATATAAGAAGCAGAGAAGGGGAAACGTAATATGCCAGAATTCAAATATGAGATCAATGAAAAAGTAGCGCTGCTCTCCGAAAAGGGCGACTACACCTGTGAAGCCAACGTCATTACTTACGGAACAGGAAAACCGAAACTCGACATCCGTAAATGGAACAGAGCCGAAGACAAGATGCAGAAGGGTATCACTCTGAACAAGGATGAAGCACTGACGCTGTTTGAAGCACTGAAGGAATTCGATTTCAATCAGCTCGGCTAGAATTGAAAACGAAGTCTTATAAAGCCTATCTTTTTGATCTGTACGGAACACTGGCCGATATCCATACCGACGAATGGAAACTCTCATTCTGGAGCAGGATATGCGGGGTGTTCCTTTCCTATGGTGCAGAATATGAAGCCAGAGAACTCAGGACGGCTTACTTCGCTGAAGTTGCCCGACAGGAAAATCAAAGGCATAAAGAGGGACACGAGATCGAGATCGATATCAGGGAAGTGTTCATTGAACTGCTGAGAAAAAAGGGGATAACCGTAACGAAGGAAGAACTTCAAAGGATTGCCCGTCAGTTCAGGGAATTCTCCAGAACGCATTTAAGGCTCTATGCCCGTGCGGATGGACTCTTACGGAAGCTGCATGAACAGGGAAAGAAGACATATCTGTTAAGCAACGCCCAAAGCGTCTTTACCCTGGATGAACTGAAGATCCTGAAACTGGACGATCTGTTCGACGACATCCTGATTTCATCCGACTGCGGATACAGGAAGCCCGATCCGATCGTCTTTGAGATTCTGATGAAAAGAAATGGCCTGAATCCTGAAGACTGTCTGATGATCGGCAACGATCTGTACAGCGACGTTCTGGGAGCCGGAAAAGCCGGAGTCGATTCCTACTTCATTCATGAC
>JAFONG010000274.1 GCA_017418585.1 Erysipelotrichaceae bacterium
TAGGTTCTTACCATCTTTGCCAGAACGACGTATTTCTCTATCATGCCTGTTTCGGATAAGTCTTTACCGAAATAGATATGGGCAAAATAATCGAAATATTCTTTAAAACTGTCTTTGTTATGAAATGCTTCGTTTCTATAGTTTCTAAAATCGTTTGCCATAAGCTTTTTTTACCTCGACTTCTCAATTATACAATATCTCATCGATCTCATTCATAATTTGTTCATATTCAGGCTTCTTTGCCTGGCGATTGATTTCTTCCAGACGCCTTCTCTTATCCTTCAGATACGCTATATATACTTCATCCATTCTTTCCAGCAGGATCGGCCCGTATTTAATCTGTTTGTCTGTATAAGGTTCGTGCATGTCTGCGCTGAAACGGATGATCTCGTAATAGAAACCGTCATAGACGACTCTTTCATCTTCAATGGTATAGTTCTTCTCTGATAGATAACTTCTTAGCAGATCGGTGTCAGTATTTGACTGCAGAAGAAAATACTGATACCTGCTGACGTCGCAGCTTTCCAGGATATGTCTGATGGTATGGTAGCCCATGCCTGATACTACAACGATATCGACATCATCCGGAGCCTTTGTCAGACCGTCGGACAGTATCGGAATCACTTTGTTTTCTAGACCGTACTTCCCGATATTGGCCTTGGTCTGCTCCAGGGGACCCGGTGCGATATCTCCGGCATAGACCTTGCTGCAGATGCCGTTTTCTACCAAAAAACAAGGCAGCAGGGCGTGGTCGCTTCCAACGTCGAATACTACCTTATTCTTTTCTATCAGCATGGCGATCTGTAAAAGTCTGGCTGAAATCATCTATTTCTTGTCTTCCAGGAACTCCTTCAGTCTCTTGCTCTTGGTTGGATTCTTCAGCTTGCGCAAAGCCTTCGCTTCGATCTGCCTGATTCTTTCACGGGTGACATCGAATTCTTTTCCGACTTCTTCCAGCGTGCGGGTCTTTCCATCTTCCAGACCGAAACGCAGACGGATCACCTTTTCTTCTCTATCCGTCAATGTTGAAAGGATCAGGTTGATCTCATCCTTCAGCAGTTCGTTGTTCGCATACTGGTCCGGAGAAAGCGCATCCTTGTCCTCCAGGAAGTCTCCCAGGTGGGAATCGTCTTCTTCACCGATCGGGGTTTCCAGAGAAACGGGATCCAGAGCGATCTTCTGTATCTCTCTGACTTTGTCTGCACTCATGCCGGAGCCCATCTTGGAAGCGATCTCTTCCGCGGAAGGATCTCTGCCGAGTTCCTGTACCAGCTGTCTTTGGATACGGGTCATTTTATTGATGGTTTCTACCATATGTACAGGAATACGGATGGTCCTGGCCTGGTCGGCAATGGCTCTGGTAATGGCCTGCCTGATCCACCAGGTAGCGTAAGTAGAGAATTTGAAACCCTTGGTATAATCGAACTTGTCAACGGCCTTGATCAGACCCATGTTGCCTTCCTGAATCAGATCCAGGAACAGCATGCCTCTTCCGGTATACTTCTTGGCAATGGCTACGACCAGACGCAGGTTGGCACTGATCAGCTCATTCTTGGCATCTATGCCATCCTGTACCAGTTTTGGATCGTCCGGATTGTTGATACCGTTCTCGATCCTCTTGGCAATCAGGATCTCTTCATCTGCCTTCAGTAGAGGAACTCTGCCGATCTCTTTCAGATACATCTTGACCGGATCGTTCACCTTGGTATAGGCGGAAGCCTGTTCATAGTTTATGACGATGTTCTTTTCGGAATCCTCGTCTTCGTCTTCATCGCTTTCTTCTGTCGCAAGATAATCGTCGTCTTCCAGCTCATCTTCATCATCCGATTCGTCGATCAGATCGATGTTTACGCTGGAAAGCCAGTCGTAAAACTGGTCGATCTCATCGTCGCTCATTTCAAACCTGTCCAAAGCCGCAACAACGTCGGCCTGAACAATATCGACACCCTGTTTATTCAGTTCAAACAGATCGTTCTTCAGATCTTCGATATCGTTGTATTTTTTCTTTAAGCCTAACGAAGATTTCTTGATGGACTTCACGGCCTTGATCGCTTTTCCATCAGAACCGATGATCTCTTTTACGTTTTCAGCCTTGCTATGGGCTTTCTTTTCTTCTTTATCGTTTCCGTTTGCAGAAATCTCTTCGAATCCTTCTAAACTCAGCTGTTCATTTTCCGTATTCTTAGCTTTTCTTGCCATTTGTACCCCCTAACTCCCTAACCAGTTCTTCATATTCCCTTAAGTACTCAAACGATCTTTCCGGATCCACTACCGATGTCTTGGATATCTTCTCTTTCAGATTTTCCAGTTTTTTTCTTTTGATCTCCAGCTTCACCTTTTCAATGGCTCCGCTTAGAGCGTTTTCATCATAATCCGAAGGAAGCGTTTCTACGACAGCCAGAGAAGTTATAATGTTTCTGACTGCCTCGTCATCGGTCTGATCATAGATCCTTGACAGGGAACAGGAACCGTTTCTACGATAATCGTCAATGATCATCATAGCCAGCTTCTGATCGTTATCATCCAGCAGGCATCCCAGCTGTCTCTGATATAGATCCAGCGCTTTGCGGGACACCGCCATCTGGGTCAGTATCGTATACTCGGCCTTCGTTAATCCGTCAACGGTAAAGCCGAGTTCAGCCACTTTACTATTATACTCTACTTTTTTATCTATCTGATTGACTCTTTTGCGTATTTTCGTCAGTTCATAAAGTTCATTTGCGTAATTGTCTCTGTCGTATTCATCCGTAAGCTTTTCGATCAGTGCGGACACTTTTAAGGTCATCTCCTTGCGGTCGTTGTAGTTTTCCAGATTGTAGCGTTTCCTGTAGTAGCCGATCGCATAGTCGATAAATGAAATCTGTCTGGCTTCCAGATCGCGCAGAGCATTCTTGCCGTATTGCGATATGATCTCGTCCGGATCCAGTTCTGTCCTGTTGTCGACGACCAGGACATTCAATCCTTCATTCAGCAGGATCTCGCCGATCTTGAGGTTGGCGTACTGTCCTGCATTGTCTCCGTCATAAGATAGAACGATCCTGCATTTCAGTTCCTTCAGCAGTTCGATCTGTCTTCTGGTACACGCCGTTCCCAGGGTCGCTACGACATTGTCCCTGCCGGCACGGTAAAATGCGATCACGTCCATGACACCTTCACAGACGATGACATATCCGGCTTTTCTGGCTGCTTCCCTGGCACGGTGATAGTTGTAGAGGTGATCTCCCTTGGTATAAATCAGATTCTCTGCCGAATTGATGTACTTGGAATCGGAATTTCCTGTATGGTCCCTGGCCGTAAAGGCGATCGGATTGCCGTCTCTGTCGTGGATCGGAAAAACGATACGGTTGTAGAAGACATCCGCCATCCCGCTGTCCAGCATCCTGCATATGCCCGTCTTGATCATGTCTTCATCGGAAAAATGATGATTGTTCAGATACTTGTAGATCATGTTGCTGGATGGATTGAATCCGATGCCGAAATAATCTATCGTTTCCTTATCCAGTCCTCTGTCGTTCAGATAGGCCATTGCCTCTTCACCGGCCTTGGATGCGCTCAAAAGATAGCGGCAGTAGGCGATCATCGCGTTCAGAAGATCATAGTACTTCTGATATGGAGAGACCTTTTTCGGTGCTACATCGATCTCGATCGGTTTACCGATGATGTCGGCTACTTCCTTTACCGCTTCCGGGAAGGAGATCTTCTTGAAATTCGAAACAAAGGAGAAGACATTCCCGCCGTTGCCGCAGACAAAACACTTGTAGATCTGCTTGTCTTCGCTGATCGACAAAGACGGGTCATGGTCATCATGAAAAGGACAAAGTGCAGTATAGCCTTTGCCTTTTTTGACCAGAGGAATATAGTGCCCGATCACATCGACGATATTGGCACTGTTCCTTATATCATTAATTACGTCTTCCGTAAGTTTCATTAAAATGCGATTCTGTCTTTAATGTAGTCCTTTAATTCAGAGATCTTGACTCTTTCCTGAAGCATGCTGTCGCGTTCTCTGACCGTAACACAGTTATCTTCCAGAGAATCGAAGTCATAGGTAATGCAGAACGGCGTACCGATGGCATCGTTTCTTCTGTAACGCTTTCCGATCGATCCGGCTTCATCGTATTCGCAATGGAATTCCTTGCACAGTTCACTGAACAGAGCCGTTGCCGGTTCGGACAGTTTCTTGGACAACGGACAGACACAGGCCTTAACCGGAGCCAGGGCAGGATGCAGATGCATGACGATTCTCTCGTCGTTTTCCCCTACCGTCTCCTTGTCGTAAGCGTCGCAGCAGACCATGAGGAAGAGTCTTTCGACACCGACGGACGGTTCAATGCAATAAGGTACGTATTTCTCGTGCGTATCCGGATCCAGATAACTCAGTTCTTTGCCGGAGTATTCGGCATGCTGTTTCAGGTCATAGTCGGTTCTATCGGCAATGCCCCAGAGCTCGCCCCAGTCGGTGAACGGATAGGCGTATTCGATATCGCTGGTTCCCTTGGAATAAAAAGACAGTTCTTCCTTGGCGTGTTCTCTGATCCTTAGTTTTTCTTCCTTAATGCCAAGTTTCTTTACGAAATTGAAACAGTAGTCAACCCAGTACTTGTACCATTCCAGGTCCGTTCCCGGCTGGCAGAAAAACTCCAGTTCCATCTGTTCGAATTCACGGATGCGGAAAATGAAGTTGCCAGGCGTGATCTCGTTACGGAAGGACTTTCCGATCTGACCGATTCCGAACGGAATCTTCTTTCTTGAAGTTCTGGCAACGTTGTTGAAGTTCACAAAAATACCCTGTGCCGTTTCCGGACGCAGATATACGACGGATTTGGCATCTTCCAGCGTACCGATATAGGTCTTGAACATCAGATTAAAAGGTCTGGCATTGGTAAAGTTGTGCTTGCCGCAGACAGGACACACGATGTGGTTTTCTTCGATCATCTGATCCATTTCTTCCGGAGTCTTGCCTTCAGCCGAAAGACCGGTTGCTTCCTCGATCATGTTGTCGGCACGGAATCTGCTCTTGCATTCCTTGCAGTCGACCATGGAATCGGAGAATCCTTTCAGATGTCCGGAAGCTTCCCAGGTACGGGTATTCATCAGGATTGCGCTGTCGATTCCGACATTATAAGGCGATTTCTCTATGAATTCTTTCCACCAGAGGTCCTTGATGTTCTTCTTGAGCCAGGATCCGAGGATGCCGAAATCCCAGGAATTGGAAAGACCGCCATAGATTTCAGAACCCTGATAGACAAAGCCTGAACTTTTCAAATGCGATACGATTTCTTCAAAACTGTACTTGTTGTCCATATTATATACTCCCGATAGTATTCACTATATTATAGGTTCTCGCTGATGTATCTTGCAACATACACGCCGCTTGCGGATGCATGCGACAAAGAGTGCGTTACACCCGAGCAGTCACCGATGACAAAGAGGTTTTTGTGCAGCGTTTCCAGATTCTCATCCAGCTGCAGTTCCATGTTATAGAATTTGACTTCCACTCCGTAAAGCAGTGTCTCGTCGTTTGCCGTTCCCGGAGCGATCTTGTCCAGGGCATAGATCATTTCGATGATGTCATCCAGGATTCTCTTCGGTATGACAAGAGAGAGATCTCCCGGTGTAGCTTCCAGGGTCGGATTGATGAAGGAATGTCTGATCTTGTCAACCGTTGAACGTTCTCCTCTGATCAGATCGCCGAAGCGCTGTACGATGACACCCCCTCCAAGCATGTTTGACAGTTTTGCGATCGATTCGCCATAGCCGTTGGAATCCTTGAAAGGTTCCGTGAAGTGTTTCGATACCAGCAAAGCGAAATTGGTGTTTTCTGTCTTTCTGTTTGGATCCTCGAAGCTGTGTCCGTTAACGGTAATGATGCCGTTGGTATTCTCATTGACGACCAGTCCTTTTGGATTCATGCAGAAGGTTCTTACTCTGTCCTGATACTTGGAAGTACGATAGACGATCTTGCCTTCATAGAGTTCATCGGTAATGTCGTTGAAGACTTCGTAGGGAAGCTCAACCCTGACACCGATATCGACTCGGTTGGAAATCGTCGGAATCTGCAGCTGCCTGCATACCGTTTCCATCCATTTGCTTCCGGACCTGCCTGCAGAAATGACGCAGTACCTGCAATGGAAGTCTTCCTGATCCGTAATCAGATCATACTCTCCATCACTCTTGCTGACGCTCCTAACTTCCGTATTGAAATAAATGTCTACCTTATCCTTCAGATAATCATAAAGATTCCCAAGTACCTCATAGTTGATATCCGTACCAAGATGTCTTACTTTTGCATCCAGCAGATGCAGGCCGTTACGGATGCATTCCGTCTTGATCCTTGAGTTGGCAGTAGAATACAGCTTCGTATCCCCTCCTCCGTACTGCATGTTGATGGAATCGACATAATGCATCAGATCCAGAGCCGTCTGCTTGCCGATGTGTTCGTAGAGAGTACCGCCGAAATCATTGGTTATGTTGTATTTACCGTCGGAAAAAGCGCCTGCACCGCCAAAACCGTTCATGATCGCACAGGTCTTGCAGTTGATGCATTTTTTGATCTTTTTACCGTCGATCGGACACTTTCTGTTCTCCAGACGGTTTCCGTATTCGATGATCGCAACTTTAAGATCCGGAGCTTTCTTCGAAAGCTCATAAGCCGTAAAAATGCCGCCAGGACCGGCGCCGACGATCGCAACATCGTATTTCTTCATTCTGATTCTCCCATAACAACATTATTATATCTTAATCAAAAAATAAATAAAGTCGCATAAAATGTTCTATAATAGTTCCGTTAGAGGTGAAGTGTTATGTCAAGATTAACAGGTACAGTATCCAGAGGCATCCGCTGCCCGATCATCAAGGAAGGAGATGATCTTGTCTCCATTGTTACAGATTCCGTCATACAGGCGGCAGAATCGGAAAGCTTCTCTTTGCATGACAGAGATGTCGTAGCGATCACCGAGTCGATCGTTGCTCGTTCTCAGGGCAACTACTGCACAGTCGATGATATTGCTGAAGACGTGAAAAGAAAACTGGGAGGAAACGATATCGGCGTTGTTTTCCCTATTACATCCCGCAACCGTTTCTCGGTTCTGTTAAGCGGTATTGCCAGAGGCGCGAAGAAGATCTATCTGATGCTTTCCTATCCTTCCGATGAAGTCGGAAACGCCTTCCTGAGCTATGATGAACTGGATGCGAAAGGAATCAATCCTTTCTCTGATGTTCTGGACGAGAAAAGATATCACGAACTCTTCGGCGATCCGGTCCATGAGTTTACCGGCGTCAACTATATCAGTTACTACCGTGAACTGATTGAAAAAGAAAACTGCGAATGTGAGATCATTTTTGCGAATCAGGCAAAGACGATCCTGAACTATACAAATAATGCTCTGTGCTGCGACATTCATACCAGGTCAAGATCCAAGAGGATACTGAAAGAACTGGGAGCGAATGTCTACGGTCTGGACGACATCATGTCCGAACCGCTCAACGGCAGCGGATACAACGAGAAATACGGTCTTCTTGGTTCAAACAAGGCAACCGATGAAAAGGTAAAACTCTTTCCTAGAGACGCCCAGCCTCTCGTAGATGCGATCAGAGACAGGCTTCTGAAAGAAACAGGCAAGCACATGGAAGTCATGATTTACGGCGACGGAGCGTTCAAGGATCCTCAGGGCAAGATCTGGGAACTGGCCGACCCTGTCGTATCGCCGTTTTTTACCGAAGGACTAAGAGGTACGCCGAATGAAGTCAAGATCAAATATCTTGCGGATAACGACTATAAAGATCTTTCGGGTGAACAGCTGAAAGAAGCAATCAAGGCATCGATCAAAGAAAAGGATTCCAACCTGGTTGGCAAGATGGTATCGGAAGGCACTACACCTAGACAGCTGACTGATCTTATCGGATCCCTGTGTGACCTGACTTCAGGTTCCGGAGATAAAGGTACACCTGTCGTACTGGTTCAGGGCTACTTCGACAACTATACAAACGAATAAGAAAATGCACCGTACGGTGCATTTTTTAGCCTAGTATTGCGGCATCATTGGCAAATTCTTCGCCGCTGGCTTTTTCAAAACGGTTGATCAGTTTTTCAACCGTCATTTTCTTTTTTTCCTCCCCTTTAATGTCCAGAATGATCTTTCCTTCATTCAGCATCAGCAGACGACTGCCGTGACGTATCGCATCTCTCATGTTGTGCGTAACCATGAAGGTCGTTAGCTTCGATTTCTCTACGATCTTGTCCGTAATATCCAGGACTTTCTGTGCCGTTTTCGGATCCAGCGCTGCAGTATGTTCATCCAGCAGAAGCAGTTTCGGTTTTTTTAAGGTAGCCATCAGCAGCGTCAAAGCCTGTCTTTGGCCTCCGGAAAGCAGTCCTGCCTTTGCGGAAAGACGGTCCTCCAGACCAAGATCGAATTCTTTCAGCAGTTCTTTGTATCTTTCTCTTTCTTCCTTGTCGATCCCCCACTTAAGTCCTCTTGCTTCGCCTCTTCTGGCGGCAATCGCCAGGTTCTCGTCGATCTGCATGGTCGGAGCCGTTCCCATCATCGGATCCTGGAATACCCGGCCGAAATCTGCCGCTCTTTTATATTCGGGCAGTCTTGTAATATCCTTTCCATCAACGATAATCTGGCCGCTGTCTACCGTCAATGATCCGGCAATGATGTTCAACATCGTCGACTTTCCGGCACCGTTTCCTCCAATGACTGTTACGAACTCCCCGTCTTCGATCAGAAGATTCAGATCGCTGAGTGCAACTTTTTCGTTGATTGTTCCCGGAAAGAAAGTCTTATACGCATGTCTGATTTCCAGCATCTTACTCTTTCTCCTTTCCCGGCATGACAGATTTTCTGAAATACCTGTCTTTAAAATACGGAACCGACAGGAACACGGCTACGATCAGTGCCGAAAAGAGTTTCAGATCGTTCGTGTTCAGCCCCAGCATCAGAATCATCTGCAGAACGATGTAATACAGGATCGCTCCAATTACTACACTGAACAGTTTCAGCGCAAAATTGATGAATATCTTTGAGAACAGTACTTCGCCGATAATAATGGCAGCCAGGCCTATGACTATGGCTCCTCTTCCCATCGATACATCGGCAGCACCCTGAAACTGTGCCAGCAAAGCACCGGCAAAAGCAACCAGACCATTAGAAATCACCAGAGACAGGTTGATATTGGCCTCGGTGTTGATTCCCTGCGCCCTGGCCATGTTCAGATTTGCGCCGGTTGCACGGATCGAGCTTCCCTTCTCTGTTCCAAAAAACCAGTACAGGAAGGCGATCAGTGAAACGATGATGATCGTAAGCAGAATCATCGGATTTCTTAAGGACAGTTCTCTGACGTATCTCTGTGATACCAGCAGATGATACTTGTCGACACTGACCGGCTGATTCGCCTTGCTGTCCATGATACGCAGATTTACCGAATAAAGCGCAAGCTGTGTTAGGATTCCCGAAAGAATGGCAGGAATTCCGCATCTGGTATGCAGGAGTCCGGTTACAAGACCTGTCAGCATTCCGACAACCGTTGCCAGAAAGATGGCGATCCAGACATTCATGCCGGATCTGATCAGCATGACGCAAGTCGCTCCGCCGCTGGCCAATGACCCGTCTACCGTAAGGTCGGAAATGTTGATAACTCTGAATGTAATGTATAGACCGATCGCCATGATACCCCACAGCATTCCCTGCGATACGGCTCCCGGTAAGGCATTTAGTAGTGTCATATGATAAACCTCTGTTCTAATTGCATAAGGCAAGCTTTCAGGCCTGCCTTTGCTTGTATATAATCTTTAATCTAACGGCTGGTATTCTTCCGATACGAAGACATTCAGAGCCTTACAGTTGGCTTCATTGAACTTTTTCGTGAATTCTTTCGAATATGCGATCGGCATAGTCGAGATATCAGCTTCACCGGTCAGAATCTTTGCAGCCTGAAGACCGGTCGCAAATCCAAGATCATAGTAGCTGATCGACAGCGTAGCTACACCGCAGCCTCTTGCAACGCCTTCTTCTCCCGCAACTACCGGAACGCCTGCAGGAAGAACGATGTTGGCGATCGCCTCCGTATTGGATGCCGCAGCATTATCCGTAGGAATGAAGATGACATCGCTGAAATCACATGCGCTCTGCGTTACTGAAGCAATATCGTTTGTATCCGTAAATGAGAATTCCTTTACGTCAAAACCCAGAGCTTTCAGTTCCTCGCTTATTACTTCAACCTGATAGACACTGTTGGTTTCTGAGGAACAGAAGACAATGCCGACTTGTTTTGCTTCAGGGAACAGTTCTTTGATCATGGCAGCCTGCGAATCCAGCGGAGCCAGATCGCTAGTTCCGGAAACATTGCCGCCAACCGTACCGTTCCAGTTGTCTACTTCCAGAGCCGAAGCATAATCGGTAACGCTAGTGCCAAGAATAGGAATATCGGCTGTAGCGGACGCCGCTGCCTGAAGTGCCGGCGTAGCGTTGGCCATGATCAGATCAACGTTCTGCGATACGAAACCGTTGACGATCGTCGTACAGTTTGTCTGCTCTCCGGATGCGTTCTGAACATCTACATCGACATGTTCCTTGCCGAGTTCCTGCTCAAGGGCATCCTTGAACCCCTGGGTAGCAGCATCAAGCGCTTCGTGCTGGACAAGCTGAACGACACCAACCTTGAATACTTTCTCGCTTCCGTCTCCGTCTGAAAGCTGTTCATCTTTCTGACAGCCCGACAGCATCAATACACACAATACCGACAACAAGATACATAATGCTTTTTTCATAACTCTCTCTCCTTTAAACAAAAAAAACGTCCTATACAAGGACGATCCAGTCGTGTTACCACCTTTTTTCACCGACATATTGCTATGTCAGCCTCACTCAGCCACCAGCATGGCCTTAGTCTGTAACGGGACTCCCCGTAATGTCCTACTTCATTCAGACA
>JAFONG010000275.1 GCA_017418585.1 Erysipelotrichaceae bacterium
GTCCGTCTGGTTGACGACATCTTCCGACAGCAGACCCGTCAGTCTTTTCAGTACGGCTTCGATGTTGCCGCTCTTTTCTCCCGGTATCAGCATTCTTCCGTAGATCGGTTCATACAGCTGCGTATCGTTGGCGGCTCTGGCAAAGCCGTTGCCTTCTTCCATCTTCACGGCACATTCCTTCAGCTTCTCTTCCACAGGCTGATAGTCCGCCATCTCCATGCCGTTGAGCAGAGCTTCATCCTGCATCTTTCCGGAAGCCAGGAAGACTTCGTACGCGGAGGTAAAACGATACAAAGCCAGGTCGTTCAGAATGTTTCTGCAGATGCCGTTTCTGCTCAAAAGACTTTCGATCGTTCTCTTGCCCTTGCCTTTATACATCAGCCAGCAGATCAAAGATACGGCAACGATGAGAATCATTGCGATCAAAGCGATACGGCAGAACAGATAGGCATAGTCGATATAGGCATAGGCACTCTGAGTCAGGGAACCGGTCAAAGTCTGATAGACACCCGAGAAGACCGGAAGCACCATCTTCAGCATCACCACCAGCACGACGATGATCATCGTCAACATCGCCAAAGGATAGATCAGAGCCGATTTCAGCTTCTCTCCGATCTCATTCTGTTTCTGGTAGTATTCCGTAAGCTGGAACAGCACATCCTCAAGCTTGCCGGTACTCTCGCCGGTAGAAACCATCTTCAGAGTATACTCAGGAAAAAGACCGGTTTCTCTCATCGCCTGTTCCAGAGAACTGCCGGCTTCAAGACTCTTGCTCATCATCTCGATGCCCTCTTCCAGAACGCCGTTTCTTTCATCCTTCTGCTTGAGAAGATCCATCGCTTCACTTACCGATATGCCCGCCTTCAGCATCAGTCCGAGACTCTCGCAGAAAGCCCCGACTCCCAGCACATCCAGTTTCTTCACCTTTGCCATAAGTACCTCCTAATACTGATATACATCCGTATAATTACTGCCATCTCCGATAAACGTAGCGTCTGCTCCGTTTGCCGAAAAAGTCAGATCCACCCGATTCCATCCGTTCTCATTCACCTTGAATTCCGCCAGGATCCATCCCGTCTCTTCCGTGTAAATCATGTTCCAGGCATGATAAAGATCCTTTGGCGAAACATAACCGAAGATCAGCTTGGTCGGTATGCCCTGGCTCCTCAGCATGCTGGCAGTCAGGGAAGCGTAATCGAAACAGATGCCCTTTCCTGTTCTCAGTGTCTCATCCGGATCGGGAATATAGCCCGACTGAATGTTTTCCGCCTTCGGTTTGTCGTAGGTGATGTTGGCGCAGACATAGGAGAACACCTGTTCTACCACGTCCAGAGCGCTGTACGCTTCGGAAGAAAACTTTGAAGCCAGTTTGATGCATTCCGAATCCCTGCTGTAAGGCACATAGCTGTTGGTCCGGATATATGGCTGGAATTCATCCGCCAGCGTCACATCGGCATCGATCTCTCCCATTACCGCATAGGAACTGTCGATAATATGTTCATACACCCTGAACACATAGTGTCCGTCTCCGCTCTGCAGCGGGAAAACCGTAGGCGTACCGTCGTTCATCAGATCGTAGTAGTAGATCTCGTCCTTGATGACCGCAAATTTCAGTCTCCTGTCGGAAACCGCCGATACCGCCACATAACCCTCGTCTACGGCTGAAATGTCAAACAGCGCATCGCCGTCAGCGATCGCTTCTGTCTCATGAAAAACAGCTTCCGCATATTCCGGAACCTCATACTTTTCTCTGTCTTCCTCATGATCCTGCGATGGTTCAGGAACCGTCTGCGCTTCCGAAGAACAGCCCCACAGCAGCATCATCAGAACAAGCAGCATGCATCTCATAACCGGTTATCCTGAAACAGTACTTGCCTTTCTCTTGTTAATCGACGCTGTCGATCATCTCAAACAGTTCCTGCTTCTTGGCAAGAACCTTTTCCCGGTATTCGCTGTAATCCATTTCCGTACGGCTTCTCAGAAGCTCCGTAAGCTCGCTGATCGGCTCAAACAGACCCGTCAAGGCCAGATTACCTGTAACGCCTTTCAGCGCGTGAGCAGCCTCAAAAGCCCTGTCCAGATCGTTGTTCTGAAGAGCTTCGTCAAGCACATCAAAATTATTCTCTTTCCTGAGCAGTCCCACCATACGCAGATAGAAATCCTCGGAATCCATGCATCTCATCAGACCGGTCTTCGTATCAGCACCGAATTCAATAAGCTTGTCAATACTTAACATCTATTTTTCCTTTTCTATTACAATCTACCTTTATTCTATAATATTTCCCTGTATTATTCATATAAACAAAAAGAAGAAAGACCGCAGCCTTACGACTGCGGTCCGTATTTCTTATGCCTGATCTGTTGCCAGTTCCTGCTTGTAACTTTCCTCTCTTTCTTTTTTCCTGTTTCTGGTTACAATCGCCAGCAGCAGAGCTACCGCCAGAATGATTACCATCAGCAGCGTGTATCTGTCTATATAGACCATAGGCAGTCTCATATCCTCGGTACGGATGAAGACGATTACCGATAAGATCGCCGGGATGAGTCCTAAGAACTTGGATTCTTTTCTGTTCTGTGATTCTTCCTCGTTTTCGTCTTTTTCGTTTTCATCTTCTTCTTCCTCTTTACCTGTGAAGAAGGTGATGATCATGCCCAGCGCTGTAAGAACGCTCAGGATCGTCGCAATCAGATTGATCAGTGCCCATGATCCTGCCTCAGCCATCGGAACTTCCGTTTCTTCGATTTCGACTATTTCTTCCGGCTCAGCCAGAGGAATCGGAGTCTCGTCGATCGGTGTTTCTTCAACTGTAGGTTCCGGATCGACCGTAGAAGGGGTTTTTGGCTCCGGTTCTTCTGGTGTCTGAGGGATCACAGTGATCTTCTCTTTCTTGTAGCTGGCCTGATAGGTGATGTCTCCTGTTACTTCTGATACTTCCGGAGTCCATCCTTCAAAGCTGTATGTGTAACTGCCGTCCGCTTTCTTGGAAGGCGTTTCGCCGTCATAGGAAGGCATTGAACCGTGTTCTACTTCTTCATCGACTTCAAGTACTGTTCCGTCTTCATCGACCCAGGTTACCGTATAACGGCTGACCTCCCATGAGCCGGTGATCGTAACGTTCTCTGCAGGCATCTGGAAGTCTTCCCTGTCCCAGCCTGAGAAGGTATAGCCTTCTGCCGTTGCCGGATCGGCTACCTTGACATCCGCTTCATACTTGTATGTTTCTTCTCCCGGTAATGCGCTTGCGTTTTCCGGTGCGTTTTCATAGGCATATGTAACGGTGTAGCTGTTTCTTGTGTAGTAGAACTTCAGGACCAGACCGCCTTTTACTGTACCGGCGCTCCTGGATCCTTCGATCGTTGCGTCGTAAGTGAAGCCGGTGTATTCCTTGTTTTTCGCTTCAGCTTCCGTATTGACGATGGCATTGCTTACTGTTTCGGATTCTTTCAGAGAGAATGAACCGTCCAGTTCTTCGATGTAGTGCTCGATTCTGTAGTCGGTTGCCCATACGCCATAGACGTTGTAGACAGCCGGACTTGTCTTGCTGCTGCCTGCTGCAGGCGCGCTGTATGTCAGAGCTTGCGCTACTGTGCCGCCTTTTGTCTCGCTCCAGCCCAGGAACGTTTCTTCGTCTCTGTTTTCTGCACTGTAGCTGTAGACGTCATAGTCGCTGAACTTTTCAACGCTGTTGATCAGCTTGCCTTCATCGTCATAGTAATTGACTGTTACGGACGGCTGCCAGATCGCATAGACACTCATTTCTGTCGTCTTTCCTGATTCGATGTCCGTTTTTGCTATGACCTTCGTATCGCCTGCACCGTAAGTTACGTTGTCCTGATCCAGCCAGTACAGGAACTGATAGTGCGGCTGGTCTTCAGGCTGCGCGAAGGTGTGCGAGTAGCTTTCGAATGTTCCCTGGCTGTTTGACCAGGAACCTGATCCGGTCGATACGTTATCGATGTAACGGAACTTCAGGATCGTCGGTTCAGTGATGTTGTATACCGCGTAGAAGTAAAGATCCGTATCGCGGTCAAAGTCTTCTCTCTTGAACTTCAATGTGCCTGTTACCGGATTTCCGTTCGCGTCGATCCAGTTTACGAATTCATAAGTGATGCCTTTGTTGGAGAAATTCTCTTTCGGAATCTTGTTCATAAATTTCTTCAGCGTGATGTTCCAGCCTACACCCGGGGAGAGCGTATTGGAATCCTGCATCTCTTTTTCTACTCCGTTTGTCTGAATGATTCCGCAGTAGTGAATCGTAAGTTTGATCGGCTGATCATCAGGGACTCTGCCTTCGTCGATTGCTTCTTCGACTTCTTCAACAGCTTCATCGATCTCTTCGACTTCCTTGACAGCTTCCTTGATTTCTTCTTTCAGCTCAAGCTTTTCAGCGGCAAGTTCTTTCTTTTCTTCCAGAACCGCCGGCTGTTCTACGAGAACTTCCATCTTGACTTCAGCCTGGATGGCTTTTTCTTCCAGTACCATCTCTTTCTCGGCCACCGCTTCGAATTTAAGTTCTTCCTTGAGCTCGGCAGGAGCTTCTTCCTTTACGACTTCAGTTATTTCTTCAGTCGCAACCGTAGCCTCCGTTTCCTCTTCTTCGGCATATATTCTCGCCGGTGTTAATACACTGTTCATTATCACCAGAAGCGATAAGAAGAGTGCCAGAATGCTCTTTAATCCTTTCTTTCTTTTCATGTTTTGTTTCCTCCTACACCCAAATGATATCTTTCCGCCATCATAAGCATCAGTCTAAACATATAAATGAAATAGGTATTTAATATATTTATTTAGATATATTATTTGATCGTTTTCAGCATAAAAAAGCCCAGATGTTTTCTCTGAGCTTTTCTGTTTCCGTGTATGATATTGACCCTTATTCCCTGGTTTTCATGGACGATCTTAGCTTATCGGCCAGATCCTGAATGTCGATCGGTTTTGCGATATGTCCGTTCATCCCTGCTTCCGTGGCGGCTGTATTCGTCGATGTTGCTCTGGTAGCCTTGCGAGGTGTAAATCAGTCCGTTCTCGTCGACAAAAGCGAACTTTTCCAGATCGAAGAAGGCTTTCATCTTTCTCTGGAAAGCTTCCAGATGCTCTTTGTCCTGAAGATCTTCTTCCGTAAGAAGATTGATCGCAACGCCGATCTTTTCGATGTCGTTGTTCAGGGCATTCTCTACGACCTGTTCTCTTCTTCCGGCAAGCTCATCCAGATACAGCAAAGAAACGGAGCGTACCGCCTTCTGCGTATCTTCTCTTGCGCTTCTTCCCATCCAGAGCGTTCCAAGCACCAGAATGAGCGACAGAACGAGAACGCCTACGATCGTAATCAGCAATGCATTGTTGTTTTTCTCTTTCTTCATTGTTCCATACCTCCAGGCAGAAAACATCACCTTGGATATTCACTCGCCGTAATCGTGTTTTACTGTTCGTTTACTTTACTCATCAGTTCAATGATCATCGCCCATGGCATGATCCTGGTATATCCCGTATACCTTTCGTTGATTCTGTTTCCGGAACTATAATAAACGGCTCCTTCATATTCCTTTTCTCTGTCTATCGTCTGATCGTCGGTCTGAATCAGGATGATGAAATACTCCTGCGGGGAATCGTATGCCGCAAAACAGTAGATATCATCTTTGTATTTCCGAAAATTTACGACCGAGGCATCAAGAAGATAAAGATCTCCTTTGACGCTGACCATGTCGTAGTCGTTGAGCTGACCGGTATATTTCTCGTTTGTTTCCTCGTCCCAGACGTTCTCGAAATCACTGAGGATCAGAATAGAATCGGCACCGTAATAGTCCCTGACTTCAAAATACTCGACCGTCTCCGGATCATAGACCTTCCCGCTGCTTGTCATCGTCCGGGTCTCTTTGCCGTCGAGGAACAGTTCAAACTCCAGTCCGTTTCTTGACCAGTTGTCCACATAATAGTACTTATCCAGAAGAACGATCGCATAGAAGTTCCCTCTCATGTAGGTATCGGTTCTATTCCCCTGTTCGTCGTATTCGTAATGTTCCCTGTATACTTCCCTGACGTCGAAATAGGAACGCCAGTTGGAAACGGAGACCGTATCTCTGAACTCGCTGTTTCTTAATTCCTCGTAGGTAACGGCATCTTTCGGATCTAGATTAAACGTGAACGTTTCACCCTCTCTGACATATGCTTCAAAAGAGATCGCCGATGTGCCGGCACTGGAGCTTTCACCGGATCCCCCGCATCCCGTAAGCATCAGAAGGATGGCGATCAAGGAAAGAGCTTTCTTCATGGACAGACTCCTTTCATTATTCTCATAATAAGCTACAGATGATTCATTCTCTATTTCTATTATATTTTATTCTGCAGACATATAGACCCTTTTTATGAAGAATCTGTTTTTCTCTTTTGTTTGAATCGTTCTGTTATCTTTGACTGACATACGCTACAGCATTAAAAAAGGCGTCTATACAACGCCTTTTGTTTTATGTTCTTAGATTTCAAAGAGATCTCTTGGGAAATTAGTCAGGAATTCCGCACCGTCTTCCGTTACCAGGATCATGTCTTCGACTCTCATGTATCCTTCGTTCGGGAAGAACATCTTCGGTTCGCTGCAGAAGACCATGCCCGGCTGCAGTACCAGTTCAGTACCCGGGATCAGGAACGGAACCTCGTGTACTTCCGATCCGATGTGGTGACCGTTTCCGCCCGGTTCGTCTCTCTTGAACCGCAGATAGTCGTAGTAGCCCAGTTCTTCGGCCTTGTCACAGATCAGATCATACAGATCGCCGAATCTGGTAACGCCCGGTCTGATTTGGGATACCATGTAGCATTCTGCCGCCTGCAGAGCCTCGTATCCCTTCTTTACCAGTTCCGGAGCTTTTCCATAATAGACGGTACGTCCCCAGTCGGAGCAGTAGCCCTGATCCATGTAGCCGATATCGAAGGCGACCATGGTTCCCGGTACGAGTTTTCTTTCCGGTTCAAACGGTTCGATGTTTGCGGCATTCGGAGTGTTTCTCGTCTTGAAGCCGCAGGTAGGCGCAAACGACAGGTCCTGAATGCCGTGGGTCAGACCGTAGTCGATGATTCCTCTTTCGCATTCGAACATCGTCATGCCTTCCTGCATGTGCTTCACCACATACATTACCGCATCGTCCGTAAACTTGCCAAGCTTTCGCAGCTGATCGATCTCCTTTGCATCCTTGATCCTGCGGATATCGTCAAAGATCGTTTCAACGTTTACCGTTTCGATTTCCGGATCCACTTCTTTCAGTGTCCTGATGAACCAGTCGTCGCAATCTCTGCCGATGCCGATCTTCTTGCCGTCGACGATATGTCTTAGCTCATCCTCGAACTGATCCATGAAGCTTACGACCACGTCGTTCTTTGTCGTATCGAAATGGTCCTTCTTTGAAGGAATGGTCAGAATCGTGGTCTTGCCTTCCCTGTTCATGTAGATCATGACTTCCGGAATGATGTGGGAACCCGCAACCGGCACATCCAGATTGAAGCAGTAGCGCTGCCAGAAGTAGGACGTACATTCAGCCAGATACTGGAAGTTTGCGCCTCCCGCAAACAGGATGCCGTCAAGTCCGGTTTTCAGAAACTCGTTGTAACACTTTTTTCTTCTTTCACTAACGATCATGATTTCCTCCTTGTTCAGTCGATTTTAACGTAGTCCTGCGGATCGTTTCTTCTTTGAACGATGCTGCAGATGATTGCCAGCAGAAAGGCCGCGGCTGCAAAGACGAACGAACCTTTCGGCGATGATTCATAGACAAATCCGGATACTAGAGAACCGATGATGGTTCCGATGTTCGAGATGGAATTGTAGATCCCGACAATAGGACCGGACGATTTTCTTGAGAAGCCGTTGAGCATTGACTGCAGCAGCGGTTTATAGACGGCATTGAAGCCGAAGAACACGACGTTGAGAATAATGAACGGTACGACTTTGTCGATCAGAACGATTCCGCACATCATGATCAGACAGATCGTCAAGACATGGATGATGGAACGTCTGATGTCGGTACGGTTCAGCAGGAAGCTGCAGATCGTCGAATTGGCGATCAGAGTAATGATTCCGACTCCTCCCTTGAGATAGCCGTTGTAGGACGGAGGAAAACCGTACTGGTCCTTGATGAAATAATTGAAACACTGTTCATAACAGTTGTTTGCGAAGCTTGTGAACATGCACACCAGCAGGAAGCTGATGAACACGATGCTGATGTCTTCTTTCGGCAGGGCGAAGGATCTTAGCGGATTGGCTTCCTTCAGCAGCGAAGGAATGTCGATCGCCGTCTTTTCTCTTTCCTTGTCGGCCAGAAACACGAAATGCAGCAGCGACAGAAGCCACAGGCCAACGACTTCCGTTCCAAGACAGAAATTCAGTGAAATATCGCCAAGTATTCCGCCAATCAGATAACCGAAGGCGGAGAAGATCGCCATGACTGTCGCATAGGCCGCCAGACCTTTACCCTTGTTCTCGCTTTCATAGTTGTCAAGGATGTAAAGAAGATGAGCTACCCCGATTCCTCCGATAAAGATACCCGCCAGCATCCTCGCCAGAACGACATGCAGGACATTCTTGGCCAGGAAGAAGAAATACAGCTGACCGAATCCGTAGCCGATGTAGCTGATACACAGGATACGGTTAGGACCGTAGCGGTCCGCCAGCTTGCCCCAGAAAGGAGAAAACAGAAAAACCGTCGTTGCCATGGCGGCAAAAGCCACCCCGAACATGTAGTCGGGCAGATTCAGCAGTTTATAGAAAGTCGGTTCAACCGGATGAGCGAAATTAGCGATCAGTCCATACAGGGCACTCAGTACAAGTGAACGGATGACAGATCTTTTCCGCATCATTTGATTAGATGGAACTTGTCCTGTCTGCCTGCCAGGAAATACACCTTTCCGTCTCTCACCAGAACATCCGTTTCGGCTCCGAAGGTCAGTGTTACGCCCCAGCTTTCCACCGGACACTTGACGTTAAGTTCCAGGGAATAAGCCGTATTGTCGTACATCGGATAATCGCCGGTTCCCGGTACGCCGCCCTGCTTATCCCAGAGTCCGATCGTCGGACCTGCCGCATGGCCGTTGAATCCGATCGGATGCGTATAAAGACACGGAACGATGCCTTCTTCTTTGGCTTTCTTTAACGAAGCAGCCAGGATCTCGTTTCCTGTTCTGCCGATCCTGAATTCTCCTACGGTAATGTCCTGGAAACGGTTGACCGTACGCATGACTTCCTTGAGCTCTTCCGGAGCGTCCGTTTCGTCCTGTTTCAGAACATAGGCGTTCTCTTGCGTATCGGTACAAAGATTCAGATAACGGAAGCCGACGTCGCAATGCAGGATGTCTCCCGGCCTGATGATAGTCTCGCCCTCTACTTCTCCGACTCCCGCTCTTCTGACGGAAACCTCGTAGTCGAACCACGGCCTGAATCCCAGATCGACCGTCTTCTGCATCATCCAGTATTTCACGTCTTCGTTGGTCGTGACGCCAGGTAGAACGACTTTGGATGAGAAAGCCTCGGCGATCATCGCATGCGCGATCTGCATGATTCCGTGATAGGCATCCATCTCTTCATCGATCCTTGTTTCCATCCATCCGACGACGACATTCTCGGCCGATACGATCTTGGCTTTCTGTTCCTCGTCAAACACTTCCATCATCTCTTCATAAAGAGTATGGCTCAGTCCATCCGCAAAAGCGAAATTCTTGGAGAAGTCCAGACCGATCACTTTCGGATTGATTTCCTTCAGTACTCTGGCCAGACA
>JAFONG010000276.1 GCA_017418585.1 Erysipelotrichaceae bacterium
AACGTTACCGATCCGAAAGTACTGAAGCTTCTGGAAGTGACTGAGAAGGCTTTGTACATCGGACTGGAACAGGTAAAACCGGGTAACCATGTAGGTGATGTGTCCAATGCCATCCAGACTTATGTCGAGTCGTTCGGATTCGGACTTCCGGCCGATTATACGGGACACGGGATCGGAAGAAGCGTTCATGAAGATCCTTATGTACCGAATGTCGGAAAACCGGGTACGATGGCTCTGCTGAAGAAGGGAATGTGTATTGCTGTCGAACCGATGGTTTTCATGGGTTCGCCGAAGTGCTATACTTTACCGGACGGCTGGGGAGTGAAAAGCTATGATCACTCCTGGGCGGCACATTACGAACATACCGTGGCGATCACGGATGATGGATATAGAATACTGACAAAGGAGGATTGAATATTTGGCGAAGCAGGACGTAATTGAAATTGAAGGTGTTGTCACAGATACCTTACCAAATGCACAATTCAAAGTGAAACTTGAAAACGGTCATGAGATCCTTGCTCACGTTTCTGGTAAAATCCGTATGCATTACATCCGCATTTTACCGGGCGATCGAGTGACAGTAGAGATTTCACCTTATGACTTAACACGTGGGCGTATAACGTTTAGACATAAATAGTCTAGGAGGGAAAACATGAAAGTAAGACCATCTGTAAAACCAATGTGCGATAAATGCCGTGTGATTAAACGCAAGGGTCGCGTTATGGTTATTTGTGAAAACCCTAAACACAAACAGAGACAGGGATAAAGGGGAGGAAAGAAATAAATGGCTCGTATAGCTGGAGTTGATATTCCAAATAATAAGCGTGTTGTCATCGCTTTGACTTACATCTACGGTGTCGGTCTGACGACGGCGAAGAAAGTACTGGCTGATAACAAGATCAGCGAAGATATCCGTGTAAAGGATTTAACCGATGAGCAGCTGAATGCCATCCGTAAGTCTTTAGACGAATACAAGCTGGAAGGCGATCTGAGAAGAGAGACGCAGCTGAACATCAAGCGTCTCATGGAAATCGCCTGCTACCGCGGTATCAGACATAGAAAAGGTCTTCCTGTCAGAGGTCAGAGAACCAAGACCAATGCCAGAACCCGCAAGGGACCTAGAAGAACAGTAGCTAACAAGAAGAAGTAAGGAGATAAACAATGGCACAGAAAGCAAAAACAACCACACGTAAAAGACGTGTCAAGAAGAATATTGCCAGTGGCGTTGCACATGTCCACTCAACATTCAACAATACAATCGTTACGATCACTGATGAAGCAGGCAACGTTATCGCCTGGTCAAGTGCCGGTGCATTAGGATACAAGGGTTCGCGTAAGTCTACGCCGTATGCCGCTCAGCTGGTTGCTGAAGCTGCCGGAAAGACCGCCATGGATCACGGCATGAAGAAGGTAGAAGTCAACGTCAAGGGACCTGGTCCGGGCAGAGAAGCGGCTATCCGTTCGCTGTCTACAGCCGGTCTGGAGATCACAGCCATCAATGATGTAACGCCTGTTCCTCATAACGGCTGTCGTCCACCTAAGAAACCTAGAGGATAAGGAGGAGAATATGAACAAATTTGAACGTCCTAAATTTAAAGTTGGTGAGTATGTTGAATCAGAAAACTACGGCAGATTTGTTATTTCTCCATTAGAAAGAGGTTTCGGCACAACATTAGGAAATGCCTTAAGAAGAACGATGCTCTCATCTTTACCTGGCGATGCGGTATATTCCGTAAAGATCGACGGTGTATTCCATGAATTCTCATCGATCAAGGGCGTCAGAGAAGATGTAACATTAATCGTATTGAACATAAAGAGTCTGATTCTGGATATTGCGGATGACGACGTATATACTTTAAGGATTTCGGCCAAGGGTCCGTGCACCGTCAAGGCGGAAGATATCATTCTTCCTGCAGGTGTAGAGATCCTCAATCCTCAGCTGGAGATCGCTCATCTGGATCAGGGCGGTGAACTGGAGATGGAACTTCTGGCCAGAAAAGGCAGAGGCTATGTATCGGCAGACGAAAACAAGCTTCTTTACCAGGGTTCTTCCCAGGGTATCGGTACGATCTATACCGATTCGATCTATACGCCTGTCGTTAAGGCGAATTATACGGTTGAACCGACCCGTGTCGGTCAGTCGGCCAAGTATGATGAACTGACGATGGAAGTATGGACGAACGGTTCTATCGATCCGAAAGAATCGCTGGCACTGGCTGCCAAGATCCTGATTTCGCATCTGGATCTGCTGACAAACATCGATGCGGAAATCAGCGAAATGGATTCCGTCATGAAAGACTATGTCAACGAAGGCAATGCCAAGAAAGTCAACATGTCGATCGACGATCTGGATCTGACCGTAAGGTCTTACAACTGTCTGAAGAGAGCCGGTATTTCAACCGTTGAAGAACTGACGCAGAAGACAGAAGAAGAAATGAGCAGAGTCAGAAATCTGGGCAAGAAATCGCTCAAGGAAGTTAAGGAAAAACTGCAGGCTCTTAACTTATCATTCAAACACAATGACTAAGGGGGAAATGGAAATATGTGGAATCGCAGATTAGGCCGTACAGCTGATCACAGAGTAGCTTTATTCAGAAACCTGGCAACGGATCTGATCCTGAAAGGCAAGATCGAAACGACCGAGATGAAAGCCAAGGAATTAAGAAGCGTTGTTGACCATCTGATTACAGTTGCGAAGAAAGATGATCTGGCAGCCAGAAGAAACGCTGCCGCTTATCTGAGAAACGTTACGACCAAAGACGGCAAGACGGCATTGAACGTGCTGTTTGAAGAAGTTGCCCCGAGATATAAAGACAGAAACGGCGGCTATACCAGAGTCATCAAGACCGGTATCAGACGCGGTGATGCCGCTCCGATGGCAACGATTGAACTGGTATAATTAAACCTGATAAAACAGCCCTGAAACGGGGCTGTTTTTTAATGTACGGATCTGTTTGGTTTCTTAAATATGAAATAGAATCATAAGGATAATGATTGATTATAATAAGTGTTACAATTTTATAAAGAACGATGTTAAGCATAAAAGAGTACGACTACAGCAGCAATTACCGTAAACTGCATAACGATCCTATGCTGTTTCACAATGCGTTGAAGGCTGTATTAAAAGGCGAGAAACGTTTTCATGTAGAAGATGATGAAACAGTGATGTTTGATCTGGTATACGAAGACAATGATGAAAAAACCAAGATCGATCCTTGTTTCCCTGACAGCGATTTTTATCGCAGTGAGATGTTTTTCCCGCCTTATTATTCATATGATGAAAACGATCCGGCTAAGCTTGATCTGGAACCGTTCGAGGGATTTGAGGAGATCTTCTTTGAAGAAGTCAATGAATATACCATCGTTCTGGCCTATGTCCTTGAGAAACATACAGATATGGATATCGTTTTTAAAGATAGGAATATTCGTTTGTTTTCTTGGCTGAAAAGAGCTAAATGCAGAAACAGACCGGAGAAAGACAATTCAATATATGTTCAAAGAAGTTTTTATCCTATCTATGTAACAAAAGACAGATTCTGTACCTTGGGACTGTTTCATTGCGTCTTCATGCTGCAGTGGCTGACTGATCTGCCTAAAGAAAAAATAAAATATCTTTCTTTCTCAATCAGAAAGACGGAAGGTATCGGCAGTATCATGACAACCTACAGCAAGCTATCTCAGGCTTTAGAAAAATTTGATATCGAAGTATTTATTGAACCGAATTGCACAAGGTTCTCCAGCGAACTGTTGTCAAAGTATTTTGTTTTTGGCAACGTACCTGAAGATTCAAATGAAGATAATACCATTTATGCGCATTGCTTTAATTCTTTGATATTGAATCATTTTGTTGACCGATATGAATCCAGGATCGAGCTGGGTATGCTTCAGCCGCAGTTCGTCAATGAAATGAAAGAATATACCGATGAGGTCATGGGCGATAAAAAGGTATTGGGTGTATTGCTGAGAGGTACCGACTATATTCTCGCCAATTTCGCCGGTTCTTATCATCCTGTTTCAATCGATGACAGTATCATGGCCGTTGACGAGTATTTGAAGAAATATGACTATGACAAGATCTTTGTCGCAACAGAAGATGAATACTTCCTGGAAAGAATGATATCGGCTTTCCCTCATAAGATATTGGCCGTATCTCAGGAAAGACATAGGGTTGCGGATTTCCATGATCTGAAATATATATCTGAACTGGAGAAGAAACAGTATTCAGGAGATGCGTACAACGCTTCTGTTGAAGATACGACGGCCAATTATTTCTATGCAATGTACATGCTTTCCAGATGCGAGAGTTTTATTTCCAACTGCATGTGCAGCGGCGTCAGCATCGTTTCTTCTTTTAATGACGGGAAATTCGTCAGAAGCGAAATATTAAGCGCAGCCCGTAATACAAAAGAACAGTAAACGGGCTCCCAAATGAGGGCTTTTGTGTGTGCGGAAAACTTCCGAAACAGAAACAGAGCTCTTTTTTGATAGAATGAATGTTAAGAAGAAATGCTTATTCCATTATGTTCATGAAGAACGTATGAGATATTGGTACTTATACGGATGAAACGATATAATGATGCTATATAAAAGGACGGCAATGACAGGAACTCACAACAGAAGGACTGCAAAAGACAAGATAACTGTAATCGGGTTATGCTTTTTAGTAATATCGGTTTTTCTTCTGAAAGCCGCAGTTCCAATAATCGGTGAAGATGAGGACGAATTCTGGACCGGTGCAGGCAAGCACAACGGAACGGTGGCCGTTGATCCGATCGGAAAAAGCGACGGCTTTTCGGCTGTACTCTACAACAATACAAACGGTCTTCCGACTTCGGAAGCCAACGACATTGTCGAGACGGCAGACGGTTTTATCTGGATCGGCAGCTACAGCGGTCTGATCCGCTATGACGGAAGCACTTTTGAACGATTGGATTCTACGACAGGAATCACCAGCGTGAAGTGTCTATATGTCGACAGCAAGGACCGTCTTTGGATCGGAACAAACAGCAACGGTTTCGCCATGTACGATCATGGCGAAATCAGGATGTGGGGCTACGACGAAGGGTTGAAATCTCCTTCGATCCGTTCCATCATCGAAGATCCGGACGGAAGGATTCTGGTTTCTACGACGCAGGGTCTGCTGATCCTGGATGAAGAATTCAACCTGTCCTATCTGGATGAAGGCAAGCTGAAAGATGCCTTTCTGCATGATTTAAGAATGGGCATCGACGGTACGGTCTACGGCATAACCAATTCCGGAGATGTATTCATGATCCGCGACGGCAGACTGTACAGATACTTCTCCTACCAGAATACCGCAATCAAAGGCATCAACTGCATTTTCCCGGATCCGAAAAACGCCAATCTGGTCTATTTCGAAACGGTAGATTCTATCGTGTATCACGGAAATCTTTACAAGGATCAGATCGATCCGGAACCGATCGACATTTATCCGCTTTCTCAGATTCAGTCTTTCGAATGCTTCGATGGAGATATCTGGATCTGCGCCAGAAACGGCATCGGCGTTCTCGATGAGACAGGTTTTCATAAGCTTGAAAACGTTCCGATGAACAATTCCATCGGACATGTCATGACCGACTATGAGGGAAATCTGTGGTTCACTTCCACCAGACAGGGCGTCATGAAGATCGTTCCGAACCGCTTTATCGATCTGTTTGAACGATACGGGATATCAGATCGGGTCGTAAACTCCACGTGCATGTATGAAGGAAAACTGTTTGCTGCGACAGATAACGGTCTGATGATTTTCGATGAAGAAGGCAGGCTGTCTGAATGGCCGGTAAAAAAAGCCGTGGCGGCGGATGGTTCAGACATGGGCTATGACGATCTTCTGTTGATGCTGGAAGGCTGCCGCATCCGTTCCATCATTCCGGATTCCAAAGGACGCATGTGGCTTTCTACCTGGAACCGTTACGGTCTGCTTCGCTATGACGATGGAGAAATAACGGCATTCAACGTCGACGACGGTCTGTTCTCCGATGCGCTCAGAACGATATGTGAACGCAAGGACGGTTCGATCCTCGTCGCGAATACCGGAGGAGTAAGCGTCATTGAAGGGGACCGGGTCATTGCTTCCTATGATGAATCCGATGGCATAACCAACACCGAGATCCTCTCTCTTGCGGAAGGCAAGAACGGCGACATTATCGCCGGAAGCGATGGAGGAGGCATCTTCATCATTTCGGATAACGGTACGCGAAACATCAGCTACAGCGAAGGCCTGACTTCCGGTGCAGTCATGCGGATCAAGTATGACGAAGACCACCATGTATACTGGATCATTACCGGCGATTCGCTGGCGTATATGAATGAAGACTACGAAATAACCACCGTCAGCAATTTCCCTTATTCCAACAATTTTGATGTCTATGGCAACAGCAAGGGAGAACTCTGGGTATTGTGCAGCAATGGCATCTATATTGCGGAAATTGAGGATCTGCTGAAAAACGAGAAGATCGATGCATTTCACTACAGCATGTCCAACGGTCTGCCTTGTATCGCAACGGCAAACTCCTACAGCGAGCTGACGGATGATGGAGATCTCTATATCGCTGGCACGACCGGCATTGCGAAGGTCAACATTGAAGAACCGTTTGAAAACGTCAGCAATCTGAAGGCGGGCATTCCTTATGTCGAGATCGACGGACAGATCGTTTATCCGGACG
>JAFONG010000277.1 GCA_017418585.1 Erysipelotrichaceae bacterium
TCAGTCAGCGGATATCATGAGCTTCTGGATGACGGTACTGTCGACTATTATCACGTGAATCATACAGGCTACATTCCTGGAAAATACGTCTCTCAGGAGTACTATGAGACGGGTTATGATTCCTCCATCTATGCCGACTGTTTCTACGGTCAGGGGGGAAGCCCTGAACTGATCGATTATTATCCGAAAGAAGAGTTTACGCCGAAAAAACAGATGCCTGATGAAGTGAAAGCTTTATATATCAACGCGGAAGCAATCGTTGATGCGGACGGATACATCGAGATCGCCCAGAATACCTCGGGAATCAACGCTTTTGTCGTAGACATCAAAGACTGCTATATCGATACGCAGCTGGCCTACGATTCGCCAACCGCAAAGATCTACGCTCCGTCGACATCCAACATTCCGAATTCCTATGCGACCTATCAGGAAAACATCAAGAAGCTCAAGGATGCAGGTTATTATGTGATCGGACGTATTACGGCTTTCAAGGACGATGCTTTTGCGATAGACAATCCGGACGAAGCGCTGCTATATGACGGACGTCTGTATAATTACGGATCCGTCAAATGGCCTAGCATCTATTCCCGTAAGATGTGGGAGTACAATCTGGCGCTGGCGATCGAAGCAGTGACGGAGATGGGTTTTGATGAGATTCAGTTCGACTATGTCAGACTTCCTGAAGATGTCGAGGATGTTGAACTAAGAAACGTCTACAACGAGACAAGAGGGCAGGCCGTAACCAATTTCCTGCGTTATGCATGCGAGATCCTGCACCGGTACGGTGTCTATGTATCTGCCGATGTCTTTGGCGAAACCAGTGGTGATGATCCAAGCACGTTCTCCTGCTTCGTTTCCTATTACGGACAGTTCTGGCCGGCTATCTCCAATGCCGCCGATGCCATCAGTTCCATGCCTTATCCGGACCACTTCTCCGCCTATGCCTACGGCATTGCGGAACCATGGAGCAATCCTGGAGACCTGATGTATCTTTGGGGCAAGGCTACATATTACGCACAGGAAAACACCTATGATCCGGGAAAATGTCATACCTGGATACAGGCGCAGAATTCGGACGCCTACGATGTTGTCTATGATGCGTCATTCATCAAAGCGCAGATCGACGGTCTGAAATCGGCGGGCGTCATGGATGGTTATCTGACCTGGAACGCTTCTTCCAGTTTCGGCAAATACTGGCAGTACTGCGACGTACTGGATTAGCGCTTCCTGATGATATAAGTTACAGGAGAATCGGTTTTATTCTGAGAATAGGTTTCAGTGATCTGAAACCTGTTTTTTCTTATGTAGTCATCCAGCAGATAGAATTCATCTTTTCCGCCTCTGTGTCCCAGATAAAATGTAATAACGATATATCCGTTATCTTCCAGCAGTTCATAGACTTTCCGAAAGGCAAGAAGGGTATCTTCAGCTTTGCTGACAGCCGTTTTATTACTGTGAGGCAGATATCCAAGATTGAATATGAAAAGTCTCACACTGTCCTTTACATATTTATCGACATTGACATGGCTGTCGTGAACCAGCGTTACGTTATCTCTTCCTTCCGTTTTTTCTTTGGTCCGTCTGATCGCTTCGGCGGAAATGTCAAAAGCGATCACTTCCTTTGAGAGTTCAGAAAGAAACAGCGTATCGTTTCCGTTTCCGGCCGTCATGTCTACGCATATGTCTTCAGCGTGAATCAATGGCCTGATGTATTTGTGCACGAAAGTGTTGTTATTCATAGAATTTACCTTGCCAGGTGTCTAACTGGCGCATCCGTTTATCGATGTCGTTCAGAATGGTTGTTTTCCTTATGAGCCAATGCGGTTCGATCAGATCCTGAACCATAGGATCTCCGGTAAGTCTTTGAACGACGACTTCCTTACGGAGATGCTCAAGCTGCCTGACGACAAGATCGATGTACTGCTGTCTGCCGATGAGTTCAAAAGGATGCTTTTCGTACATTTCAGCCAGTTTTGTATTCTTGATGATGTGAAGCATGTGGATCTTGATCCCGTCAAACGGAAGATGGCTGATGTCTCTTATCGTCTTCAGCATGTCTTCTTCGCTTTCGAAAGGAAGACCGTTCATGACATGGACGCATACTTTAATGTCTGTTTTTTCCAGCTTATCCAATGCGTCTTTGAAGTCCTGAAAAGAATACTTCCGATTGATGATCTCCCCGACATGGTCGTTCGATGTCTGCAGGCCGATCTCCAGCCATACCGGTTTTTTTGCCGTTATCTCATTCAGATAGGCTATGGTTTCATCAGCCAGACAGTCGCATCTGGTAGCGATGGCGATTTCCGCAACCTCTTCCATCTGCAGAAACGGTTCAGTCATTTCCTTGATCCGTTTTAAAGGCCCGTAGGTATTGGAAAAAGACTGAAAATAGGGAATATACATCCCGTTTGGCCATTTTCGGTCCATGACCGCTTTATTGTTTTTATACTGACTTAGCAGATCATCATTGAATGAAAGATTGGAATCACCGCTTCCTGCTTCAGAACAGAAAATGCAGCCGCCGACGCCCTTGCTTCCATCGCGGTTTGGGCAGGTAAAACCGGCATCCAGAATCACTTTTGAAACCTTGCACTGATAGCGGGTCTTTAGATAATAGTTGAATGTATGGTACCTTTTTTCGTTAAAGGTAAACGGAAAATCCTGTTTAGTCATTCTATGATCATTTTACCTTCTTTGCCATGTTTAGAACAACTTCAGTTTATAATATAGAAAAAGAGGTAATACTATGAAGAAAGTCTACCGGAATGTCAATATTCTCGACGGAACAGAAGATATGAAACTGCAGGAGAGGATGAGAGTCGTCGTAGAAGACGGCAAGATCCTTTCTATCAGCAAGGATGACGGCTCACTGGAAGGAGAAGATCTGTCTGGAAAATACATGATCCCGGGTCTGATCAATCTGCACGTCCATCTTCCGGGAAACGGTTTTCCCAAGAAGAAACAGAGCGATTCCAGAAAACTGGCTCGTCTGGTCATGTCGAACGCTTTGCTGCGTGAGATAGGTAAGAAAATCTGCGGCGGTTCACTAAAAACGCAGCTGTTTTCAGGAACTACGACAATCAGAACCGTAGGGGGTCTGGGTCATATGGATTCCGATTTAAGAGACCAGATCAAAGCAGGAAAAACGGTAGGGCCTAGAGTGATCAGCAGCGATCAGGCAGTTACGGTTCCGGGCGGTCATATGGAAGGCAGCGTTGCCTATGGCGCAAAAGATGATCAGGATTTTGTGAGATTCATCAAAGAGAACGTCGATTACGGTACCGACTGGA
>JAFONG010000278.1 GCA_017418585.1 Erysipelotrichaceae bacterium
CCTAGTTTCAACGCCTTTCCATTTCAGAGCCGAGAACAGCTGCAGCGCTTCCGGGAACGGACAGCGGAAATCTTCCGTAGACTGAATGAACAGAGTCGGCGTCACCGCATTCTCGACATACTTCAGCGGAGAACGATCCCAGAACAGTTCAATGGCTTTCTCGTCCAGAGGTATGCCGTTCTCGTAAGTCGTATCGTAGGAGTAATCGGAATAATAGAAATCTGCGACGCGGTTGGAGATGGAACGCTGCGAAGCGGCGGCCTTGAATCTGTCGGTATGGGTGACGATCCAGTTGGTCATGTATCCGCCATAGGAGCCTCCGGTTACCGCAAGACGTTCCGGATCGATTGGATAAAGTTCAAGCGCCTTGTCTACAAAAGCCATGATGTCGTCGTAGTCCGTCGCTCCATAGTGCTTCAGATAATCCGCAAACGCGTCTCCTCTGCCGTCTGAACAGTGCGGATTGCAGAAGACGACAAAATAACCCTTCGATGCCCATACCTGCATCTCGTGATAGAAGACTTCTCCATAGGCCGTCTTAGGTCCTCCATGAATATCCAGGATCATCGGATATTTCTTCATAGGATCGTAATCGATCGGTTTCAGTGCCCAGCCGACGACCTCATCCACGTTGAAACAGGTAAATCTTTCCGGTCTGGCGACATATCTGTCTTTCAGGACTTCTTCGTTCACAAAGCTCAGCTGTTCAAAGGAAGGTGCCTCATAGACTTCCTGCAGCTTCATGTCTTTCATTGCGATCACATACAGTCTGCCGTTCAGGAAAGCCATGTCGTCGACCGAGCCTTCGCCATCGCTGATCGGGGTAAGAGTCTGTCCGTCAAAACGTACAACGATCGATCTTTCTTTGTCGACCGTAATCATGTAAGCGTCCTTGTCCCTGTATACCAAACCGTGCGTCTTTCCATAGCGGCAGTCGCTGCCGATCGAGTTGTAGAACATCCATTCGCTCGGACACGCCGGTTTCAGATCGTTGTCCTTTACTTCATAGAAGGAATGTCCGGAAATGCAGGTATCAAAAGAACCCGATACAAAGACTCTGTCATGAACGATCAGAAGGCGTCTGATAAAGGCCTTCTCGTTCTTGTACAGCGTTTCAAGTTCTTTCTTTTCAGGGTCGTAGCAGTATACCGATGAAAACATCTTCTTCATCGATTCATAGTCGTTCGCCAGAATGTAGATCTTTCCGTCGTGTATTTCAACGCCTTCCACATCCATCGTTTCCGGCGTGATACGGCACAGTTCGCACGTCTTCTTGTCAACGAGAAACAGCGAGTTTCTTTTTCCGTTGATGAATCCCGTGCCGTTATAGAAGAAAGGATACTCGTTCAGGATCAGATAGTCGTCGTCTTCTTTACTCTTTTCATGGAAAGCTTTCCTTTCTTCTTCGCTCAGAAGATAGTAGTCAGGACATCTGCGGTCCGTTTCCGCCTCTACCAGATAACAGTTCTCGTTAAGATCCTTCAGATCCTGAGAAGCCAGAGGAAGTCTTAGGAATTCCTTCTCTTCACCCAGCAGATAATAGAGAGTCCCTACCGTTTCGCCCTCTGCGCTTTTTCTGATCACGATATCATCGTTCAGCACAAAAGAGGCAATACGCTTCTGCGGTCCGTAGACAACGGAATCTTTCTTTCCTTCCGGTTCAAGACAATGCAGATACTGTACATAGTCGTTGTTTCCGATATCCGCAATCGTTTCCGTATAATACAGACCGCCTTTGGCGGAATACAGATTAGACAGATAACGGTATTCCTTCATCAGATCAAGTTCAATGGCTTTCATGTGTTTCCCCTCTCTTTATTTCTTCCTGTACAAAGTCCTGTCGAGATACCTTCTCATCTCTTCCAGCATCTCGATGATGGTGATGTTTCCGTCGTGTCCCACGCGCGGGAAGGTGACAGAATAGCCACCGCACCTGTATTTTTTCAGCACTTCAGTAAATGACCAGTGTCCGAGATTGAGATAGAAATTATCCATGTCTCCGGCGCGCAGATGGAACTTGCCTTTGATCTTCGGAACGAGCTCCTTATGGTTCTTTTCCAGATAGGCTGTCAGGTCATAGTGTTCTCCCCAGTATTCCACGACTTCCCTGTTGATGTCTCCGGCTAAAGGATCGTAGGCGTTGATCGGATAGCCGTCTTCTCCGCAAGGAGAATAAACTGCCTGATAGATACCGTACTGACCCAGACCGTGCGCCAGATCTCCGCCTATCGCCAGTTCGTGATAATGTTCCTCGCGGTTGGTCCAGAGAACGTTTCCTCTGGTATCTCTGGAACC
>JAFONG010000279.1 GCA_017418585.1 Erysipelotrichaceae bacterium
AGAGACTGACAGGTCTGCTGTCGGAAGATGTCGTCAACCAGACGGACAGACTGATGAATATTGTGGAACCGCTGCTTTCAGGCATACTGATGATCACCATCGGCATTGCCCTTCTTAGCGTGATGCTTCCGCTGATCGGCATCATGAATTCGATAGGATAAACATGTATCAGGACAAGAAAAGGAAACACTGGGTATTGCTTTTGCTGATCGTCGCTGTGCTGGCTGGTGCAGGAAGGTTTTTCCTGTCCGCAAGAACCAGAACGGATGTCAACGAAGAAACGGCGGCCTCCATCAAGAAAGCCGTGGAACAGGCGGCACTGCAGTGTTATGTCATAGAGGGAGCGTATCCCGAAACGCTGGATTATCTTACCGGCAATTACGGTCTTCGTGTCAACACCAGGGACTATGTGGTGGTCTATCAGGCGGTTGCGGAGAACAGGATTCCGGATATCCGGGTGGTAAGAAGGGAGCAGTAGGATGAAGAAAAAAGAATCGTATTCCGGACTTTTCATCATAGGCATTACGGCTTTCTTTTTAGGCTGCTTCATGCTGCTGATCGTTTTCGGCGTCGGAGTCTACCGCAATGTCGTAGAGATGCAGAACCAGACCAACAGCCTGCGTTCTCTGTCTTCCTATCTGCTTACGGTAAGCAAGGTGGGCGAGACGGGCATCAGCGTGGAAGAAGGCGCATACGGAAAGATGCTGGTGATCGAGGACGGAGATACGGGATATGGAAACCGGATCTATGTATACGAGGGAGAACTGCTGGAAGACTTCGGCAAGATCGGCGGCAAGCTTTATCCGGATGCCGCGATCAGGATCGCCGAAACGGAGGTCTTTACGATCGAAGAGCTGAAAAACGACCTGCTGAAGATCACGACTTCCGCAGGATCCGTATATATCCATATGCTGGAGGAACGGCCATGAAAAAGAACTACGGATTCATGCTGGAAATGGTCATCATGCTGGCACTGTTTGTTTCGATGATCGTGGTCATGAGCGGCATCTATGCCCGTTCGCTTGCGGAGAGCCAGAGAGCGAAACATCTTAACGATGCGGTCGTTCTGGCATCCAACGGCGCCGAGGTATTCCTGGCCGGAAACGACGAGGAAGAGTTTGGAGAGATCTTCGGTTCTGTCGATGAAGTAAAGGATGAAGAAGTAACGGTCCGTTTTGACGATGATCTGGAACCGGCAGAGAACGGAAAGATGAAACTTACCGTCAAGTATCGGGAGGAGCCGGATTTTGTTTACGGACACTTTGAAGTCTTCTATGAGGAAGAACTGATCTATGAACTGGATACAGGCTATGCCCTAAAGGAGAAAGGCAATGAATAAGACACCGATCCGTCTGGGGCCTCTGGCTCTGTTGCTGTGCATGATCAGCATCTGTCTGACCTCGCTTTCGATGGTCTCTTTTGCCAACGCTTCCGCCAACATGCGTCAGGCGGAGCGCTATGCCAAGACGGTGAAAACGAGGTACTCTCTGGAACAGAAAGGACAAGAATTCCTGAGAGATCTGGATGATCAGGTTTCAGAAGAAACGATCGTGAAAGAGTTCGTAGAGGATGGATATCAGCTGAGTATCGAGATAGAGAAAACAGGCGAAAGCCATGAAGTAAAGTACTGGAAGATCAAGAAGATCTGGGAAGAAGATGAAAAGATCGACGATCTGTGGGAGGGATGACATGACGATTAAAGAGATACTGGATATTGCCGTAAAGAACGACGCATCGGATATTTTCCTGATTGCCGGCTTACCGGTGACACTGAAGTGCAGCGGTGAACAGAAGCGTCTGGAAGGAGACAGGCTGGTTCCTGATTCGATCGTTCCGCTGGTTGATGAGATCTATGAACTTGGCGGGAGAGTGAAGACGAACCTGGAAAATCATGTGGATGACGACTTTTCTTTTTCGATCCCTCAGTTGGGAAGATTCAGAGTGAATGTATTCAGACAGCGCGGTTCTCTGGCGGCTGTGATCAGAGTCATCAAGTTCGGTATTCCTGATCC
>JAFONG010000280.1 GCA_017418585.1 Erysipelotrichaceae bacterium
ATCCGGATCCGGATGCCTGTTTGATTAAACATAGAAGTCTGCGCATTTCAGCAGGTCTTCATAGAATTCGAATGGTACACGGAGATTTCCTCTTCCTGTTCCCAGGAAGATGTCCGGTTTTGCGGCTCCGTGGAAATCCGAACCGCCGCTTTGTTTCAGTCCGAATTCTTCAGCCAGCGCGATCGCGTTTCTTGTGGTTTCTTCATCGAATTCCGTATAAATCGTTTCGATCGCATCAAGACCGGCCTCCTTGGCCAAAGGGAGAAATTCTTTCAGTTCCTTTAAGGTAAGGTTGAGAAAAGGATGGGCGATGACGGCTGCGGCACCGAAGACTTTTATGAAGCGGATGACAGCCATCGGGCTGATCTTTTTTGCCGGGGTATAGAATCCCATGCCTTCTTTCAGCAGCGTCTCAAAAGCTTCCTGTACGCTCTTTACATAACCTTTTCTCATCAGTACTCTGGCAATATGCGAACGGTTGAAGTCGCCCCTTGTCAGAGCGCTCGCTTCTTCCTCGCTCACCTCATAGCCCGCCTTGTTCAGGTTGGCGATCAGCTGGAGATTGCTGTTGATCTTGGCGATATGCGCCAGTTCCAGGAAGTCTTCTATTTCGTTCCAGTACTTTTCCTGAAAGAAAAGGCCTACGACATGGATCTCCTTGTCGTTCCATTCCGTCGAGAACTCACATCCCGGTATGGCGATGACATCGCTGTCTTTTCCCGCTTCCATGAATTCCTTCAGTCCTGCCGAAGTATTGTGATCGGTAAGAGCAAGCGCTGAAAGTCCCTGCTTCTCAGCAAGCCTGATCAGTTCCGCGGGGGTCAGAGATCCATCGGAGAAACTGGAATGACAGTGAAGATCGCACGTTCTTTTCATACTATTATTCTACTATACAAAGTCTTTTTATACGGTTTCTCATAGTATAATCTGTATAGAGAGGCATCCGCGTGAATCGAGAATGCCTGCAACACGGTGAGGGAATATCTGAAACAATGAACGAAGTACTGCTTGCGAACATACTGACGATCATCGGAGAAACGGCGCTGTTTGTCGCATCTACCAGAAAGAACAAGAAGGATATCCTGATTTTTCAGATTGTCTGCATGTTTCTGACGTCCATCTCCAGCTGGCTGCTGAAAGGGTACAGCGGCATCGTCATGGGCGTTCTTGGCATCATCAGAAACATTCTGTCCATCAAGAACATCGGAAGCCGAGCCCTATCCTATATCTTTATTTCGTCCGCCATCGTCTTCGGATGTCTGTTTAACAGTAACGGCTTCATCGGTTATCTCGCCATTCTGGCAAACGTCAGCCAGTCCCTGTTCATCCTGAACAGAAAAGCAAGCACCAGACAGATCTGCCTGGCCTGCGCGTTCTCTTCGATGTGCTGGTTCGCGTTCAACCTTGCGATCAAGGGCTATGCCGGTGCGGCCTTCAACATCGCCAACGCGTCATCTTACGTAAACAACGCCATCAAACAGCCGGAAAAAAAGAAAGAAGAAACGGCATAGTGTGCCGCAGGATAGATTATCGGTTATACTAGAAACGAATACAGGAGAGGATAAAAGAATGAATGCATTGAGAGAAAAACTGAAAAAAGAGAAAGTCATTATCGGTATGGTACATCTGCTTCCGCTTCCGGGATCTCCAAGCTACGGAGGTG
>JAFONG010000281.1 GCA_017418585.1 Erysipelotrichaceae bacterium
AAACGGTTCTTCCCATCTGTACCAGGTCGGATCCTTTTCCTTTGTCTCTGTGATCGTTAAGACAGTATCCTCCTTGAGCTTTTCAATGAAGATCTTTCCGTTTTCATCCGTGGTGAATTCTCCAAGATCATAGTCTTCTGAAACGCCGTCTCTTTTCACTCTGTGGGATGTGATATGGAATGTTACACCGGATAAAGGTTCCTGCGTATCATTCGCATTGACCTTAAGAATTTCAAAATCGGCACGGTAAAGCTCATCAACATAGATGGTCTGGTCTTCATCCTCGAGATCCTTATGCTCAGCGACTTTGATCTCTTCGCCGTCTTTAACATGGTAGAGAGTTTCAAAGACGACCAGATCATGGTTGTCCAGATCATCAAGCTGCTGTTCAAATTCCAGCGTTTCAATGCCGACATCGTATTTTGGAACAAATTCTTTCCTTACGACATTGTCTAACGACTTGTTTTCTGTCCTGTCGAAGAGCTCACCTTCAAGGATGTAGGTCTCACCCTCATAGATGTTCTTATAGCTGACTTCATCAAAGATGTGTGCGACTCCGTCTGCCACATAATGCTTGCCGGAAGGATTGTCCCAGTCCTTCTTTCCTTCATCAGAGAAAGATGCAGTCGTATGGATCTCGATTCCATGGTCGACAATGTGGTAGTAGTGCATTTCGGAATCATTTGCCTCGATCGGCACTACATCCTTGTTGATGGCCAGCCTGAAGTTTGGTGCCACATAGAGTTCATGAAGATGATAGTTCATTAATGTCGTAAGACCGTATATTACATGGGAGCTTCCATCAGCGACAAATTCATAGACCACTCTTCCGGTATCAGTCTCGATCAGCTGTATGGTGGCTGTCGCCTCTTTCGGGACAAGATCCCCCTTGTCGTCAAGCTTTTCGATCTGAATGCGTGTCAGCTTGTCCCCGATTTGAAGAGAATACTGGAAAGCAGCGGTGTTTCTTTCTTTGACAGGAGCTTCCAGGATAAATTCCTTTTCGTTGATTGCGAAGCCGTTTGGAGCCTTCTCTTCAATGATTCTGAATTTGCCAGGCAACAGGCCATCTGCAGTTCCAGGCTCGTATTCCATGGAACACTTTCCTTCTGCATCTGTGATCAGAGTTCCATAGTCGATTGGAGCGATATCGATCATCTTGGGCTCATCGCTGTCGTCGTATCTTCCGATCCTCCAGATATGGAACACTCCGCCTTCCAGAGTTGCGGTAGAAGTGATGTGATCTTCCGGAAGTTCCGCCTTTCCTGTTTCTGCATTTATCTTCTGAATAGTGATCTGAATCGTCTGAAGTTCCTCTTCCTGAGACAGATCAAGATTGTCGACATCGATCCAGCTTTTGTTACCGTTGCTCAGTTCATGAACAGTTCCATCCGGATCGATGTAGTGATCAACAGATTCTGTCGGGCTTCCGCCGGCATTCGCGATATGGCCGATATAGATGTTTTCATCTCTTGCAAAAAGCTGTGGAGCTGTTGTCTCTTCAATCGAGAATGTACCTAGTGGCAGAAAGAATTCACCGTTAGAATCAATCAGCCCAAGTTCTGCCGGATTTGGTCCTTCGACCAGATACTGAGGGTTGAAACTGCATACCGCCTTGCCACTGTCATTGTAGAAGGTTGAAAAAACCCAGGTAAACTTTGGTGTCAGGCTTCTGACATCGTTTGTCTGGGCATCATAGTATTTCAGAGTGAACTGTGCTTCATTCAGGTGCTTTACATAGATCGATTCTCTTCGATCGAATTTATAGAGGTTGACGGTAAGCGGGTCATACATCGGTTCTTCTGTTGAAGTGATTGACGCAGTGTTGCCTGCCGTTACGCTGACCGGATATACTCTTGTATCCAGATAAAAACCGGGAGACGGAGAAATCTCCTTGATATAATACGTTCCAACCTCCAGCAGATCGGACTTTCCGGTTCCGCCATCGCCGCCGGTTGTAAGCTTCGCCACACGATGCGTACAGTTTACATCGGTATAGACACCGTATTCGGCTCCCGCAAGGGAATAGTTGTTCGGACAGTTTCTGACATAATTGAATGTCGTTTCAGAGGCTTTCTTGTAGACTCTGACGTAGCCGCCCTTTTCTCTGTAACCCAGTGCAATGCCAAGATCCTGCATAGCAGATCCGTCATTTGGATCCATATAGGTCTCATAGATCTCTCCCCAGGCCTCGATCCCGGGATTGTAGTAGTCTCTCCAGTTGACTCCGTGATTCTCTCCATAGAAATCCCATATGGCCGCCTGAATGGTTGCATCTGACGCACCTCTGGCTTTTCCGGTAATGATGATGTTGGCAACTTCTTCCGGAAGACTGCCGGCATCGCCGTATCCGTATGTCGATGAATAGTAGGATGTGCCTGTTACCGCATATCCCTTGATCCAAGGTGTTACGCAATAGGCGTCATTGCCGTTGATCGAAAACTTCGGAACCCTGCTTCCTGATACTCCCAGTTCCCCTCCGGTAACAACATGGACCGCTCCTTCGTATCCAGGATTACCGCTGACAGGGATGACTCTGAATTTGAGTCTGTCCCAGAGGCCAAAGAATACTGTATGTAGCTGCCCTTCGTCATTTGTGTACTGGGCCTTTTCCCAGCCTTTGAACTGATATCCCTCAATGATCTCGTATTCCGGAAGTTTCGGGTCTTCTCCGACAGGTACGTTCTGCGTTTCGGGCAGCAGGTTCATGACTGTCTCAGGGAGATCGCCGTCAGACAGACTGTTCCATTTCAGAAAGCGGAATTCCACCCTGTATGTCGGCCCGGATACTTCTTCCTCCTTAACAGCTGGTTCTTCAGTTTCCTGTGAAGGATCTTCCTTTTCTGTCAATTCTTCGTTTAATAGTTCAATTTCTTTTAACACTTTTCCCCATGTTCCGATTACCTTGACATCTTCACCGTTTACAGTAAAACTCTCCGGTAACCAGCCGAGGAACGAATAAAGTGCATCCTCAGTCTCTACGTTTTCAAGAGACAGCAGATGGATCTCGTCGCCATCATGAAGATCATTTCTGTCTTCAGGCAGTAGGACCATCACTTCTTCGGGAAGCTTCTCGTCACTATCCTTCAGAACAAACTCGTAATGAAGCGAGTATGATGAAGCAGGTTCAGCTGTTGCCTCTTCATCTTCCGCAAATACCACAGTTGTACTGTTGAGCAGCATAAGTACGCTCAGCAGAACCACTGCAGCTTTTTTGAGATGTTTCATGTTGATTAATCTCCTTCCTTCTTCTCAAAAAATCTATTAAAAAACACGTCCCTGATCAAAAGACGTGTGCTTGGAAAAATAAAAAAAGGCGCATCTTTTTACCGTGATACGCCCGATCGAATAAAACTATACTTCGTTAAAAATCATCATCTTCATCATTATCATCAAAAAACGGCAAATGCCAGCCCGATACAAAATGAAGATCACCTTCTTCCATATCCATTGCCATATTATCTCCTATTCGCATCATCATATTGCCATTTGAATCGTAAGCAATGCCGTCTGAGGTTTCAAACAGAAAATCACCATCATTGATATCAAATATCGGTTTCATATCAAGCTCCTTCAATCCAATTGTAGCAAGTTGCTACAAAAAATAAGCAATCATCTCGACAAACTTGAATTTCGTACTATAGAAGCGTAGATAATAGATGATTATCTGC
>JAFONG010000282.1 GCA_017418585.1 Erysipelotrichaceae bacterium
ATGGTTTGAGTTTAATGCAGCAGATGACGCCGAAGACGATAAGAATGATGCTGACGGCGATCCAGATCAGATGTCCTGTTGAAAACATGGCATTTCCTCGTTTTCTTTTTTTTATTCTCCCTCTTTTTTTCTTATAATAAAAGTATGGATCTCAATCTCTTTATTTATCACATCATCCGATCCCTGATTGCTGCCGAGATCAATTCCCTTTCGGCGGTCGTTCTGATCGGTGTATATCTGTTTGTCAGCGTTTTCGGCATGTGGAAGGTCTTCGTGAAAGCCGGAAAGAAGGGCTGGCACGCCTACGTTCCGGTATTGAACTACTACGAGCTTTTCAGCATTGCCTGGAGAGGCAGAACCGGCATCCTGTTCAGCGTGCTGGAGACCGCCTACATACTGCTTACGATGGACGAAGGAGAACTGCTGACCAAGGGTTTCAGAGGTTTCCTTGGCATGGCGCTGTTTGTAGCTTCCTTCATCCTGCTGATGATCGCCAAGATCAAGCTGGCATTCTCTTTCAAGAAAGGTTCCATCTTCGCCTACGGTCTCATCTTCATGGAACTGGTATTCCTGATGATCCTGGGTCTGGACAAGAGTGTCTATCTGGGTCCTACCTTAAGAACCAACAACGATCCTAGACAGTTGGACAGCGTGAAACTGAAACGCGACACCATCATACCTTCCCAGAGAAGATACATGATTTCTCTGTACAAAAGACGCAGCATCATCGCCCTGATCGCCGGAATCATCGTCTTCGTGGTATCCCTGGCGGCCATTTCCGGAGGTCTGATCAACACCTACACCCACTGGCAGAAGGAAACGAACTATTCGCTGTTCCATTACTTTACGGTCAATTCCAACCTGCTTTCAGCCACGGGCGCAGCCTTCATGATCCCTTATGCCGTGGAAGGCATACGCAAGAAACGTTTCGTCTTCCCGAGATGGGTATCGCTGTTCCAGTATTCCGGAGCGATATGTACTACTCTGACCATGATCTTCTCGATCCTGTTCATCTTCCCTTCCCAGGGTCCCAAGACGGCCTTCGGCGGGATGAACTTCTACCTGCACATCATCTGTCCGATCGCTGCCCTGATACTGCTGTTCTCGGTCGAAACGGATATCCGTTTTACCTTAAGCGATTCGATGTTCTGCCTGCTTCCGTTCTTCCTGTATGCCGTGGCCTATGTCACGAATGTCGTTCTGGTAGGCGAAGAAAACGGCGGCTGGAGAGACATCTACTATATCGCGACCTATACGCCGGCAGCGGTTTCCGCACCGCTGATGTTCATGCTGGGATTCGGGGTATCCTATCTGATTTCCTTCTTCTACAACCGTCTATCCGATCTAAGACAGAAACGTTTCATTTCCATGTGGAAGGACGATGCGACTCCGGTCGAGATCAACATCGAAGTCTACGGACTGGGACGCTACAACGGCAAGCACATGGAAGACAACAACCTGGCGATGCCGGTGGATATCTTCAGGATGCTCAGCGCAAAGTACGGCATGGATCTTTCTTCCCTGTGCCGCGTCTACAACAAAGGCGTGATCGACGGACTGAAGGAACATCTGGATCATGAGGAAAACATCAGGAAGTGGTTCTACGAAGTGATCGGAACGCCGGAAAAACTTGCGGAATCTGAAAACGAACAATAAAAAAACTCTCATCATTGATGAGAGTTTTTTTATTTGATCATCGACCTCACGCCCATCATAAGCACCGGAGCGAGAATGAAACATTGAAACAGGGTAAATCCCATGCTAAGGACAAATACGACGGCGGTAAGAATGCCGACTGCTATGTATAACAGAATCAGATTGCTGTTCATCTGCGATCTCCTTTCCTATGTTCTGTTTTCGATCCGTTCATGGACCACCTTCTTCAGATCGACTGAGCTCATTTTCTGAATGTCTGCCGCACATAAATTCTTATCCTTCATATAAGCCAGAAGTCCATATGCCCAGGTCTCAAGGGAACAGTCCCAGTCGA
>JAFONG010000283.1 GCA_017418585.1 Erysipelotrichaceae bacterium
CAAGGGTGCGATCTTTGGCTTGACCAGAGGTTCCAACCGTGGCCATCTGGCAAGGGCGGCGATCGAAGCGATGGCCTACCAGTCCAAGGATCTGGTCAAGGTCATGGAAACTGATTTAAATGAAAAGATCCGTCATATCAAGGTCGACGGCGGTGCCAGTGTCAATAAACTGTTAGTGCAGTTCCAATCGGATATTTTAGAGATTCCGGTCATCCGTCCGCTTTTAGCAGAAACGACGGCCTTAGGCGCTGCCAGATTGTCCGGTTTGGCGGTGGATTTCTATTCGATGGACGACTTTAAAAATGAAAACTTCCAGAGCTATGAACCATCGATGGATCATGAAGAAGTCGAACGTTTGTATGGCCGCTGGCAGAAAGCGGTTAAGGCAACCCAGGAGTTTTAAAGTTCAGCTACCCACGGATAAATCCGTAGGATTGTGAAAACAATCCCATAGCTGAATAGCCTGAGTCTTAACTGACTACGTTATTCGGGAATACATAGGCACCCTGGGATGTTATACCTAGTCCCTTGCTCTGCGGCATGCGGTTAAACAGCTCTGAGGGGTAGGAGCAGTGCTGCATGCATATAAACCCCCTATAACATTGGCGAAGGTATTCTACATGTCTTAAGACATGGACTGCTGTCTATAGTTAGCAGTCAATCAAATCAAGAAAGGAGGACCTGCCATGGTCTATGTATTAAGTGCAAGCGGCAAGCCACTGATGCCGACAGAAGACCACCGGCAGGTGCGCCTTCTGCTGAAACGGAAAAAGGCTGTTGTAGTCAGAAGAACACCATTCACCATTCAGCTGGTGAACAGAGTCCATAACTACACACAGCCAGTATCGCTCGGCATTGATGCCGGGTCAAAACACATCGGCGTCAGTGCCACTACTGAAGACAGAGTGCTCTATGAAGCCGATGCGGAACTGCGAAGCGACATCGTTGAGCTCATCTCCACAAGAAGAGAGGCACGTCATGCAAGAAGAAACCGCAAGACAAGGTACAGGGCGCCGCGCTTTGACAACAGGCGCAGATCCGAAGGATGGCTGGCGCCTTCTGTGAAACAGAAAGTCGATTGCCATATTAAGGTGATCGCAGATGTTCACAAGATCCTACCGATCTCTAAGATGATCATTGAAACCGCAAGTTTCGATACGCAGCTTTTGAAGGCAACGCTTGAAGGCAAGCCTTTGCCTCAGGGTACTGATTACCAGTCAGGAGAGCAGCTTGGCTTCTGGAATACAAGGGAGTATGTACTCTTTCGTGACAACCATGAATGTCAGTGCTGCCATGGAAGATCCAAGGATCCCGTACTGAACGTGCACCACATTGAATCACGAAAAACAGGAGGCGATTCTCCAGACAATCTGATCACATTGTGTGAGACCTGTCATACAGGCTATCACAAGGGAACAGTGAAGCTTCCGGCCGGTATTAAACGCGGCATGAAGTTTAATGACGCTGCCTTCATGGGCATCATGCGATGGTCTGTCTACAACAGGCTAAAAGATCTTTATCCGTATGTGAGTCTCACCTACGGCTATAAGACCAAGAACACCAGGATCAGGGCAGGACTGCCAAAGGAACACTGTATCGACGCAAGATGTATTTCAGGCAACCCGAGCGCCTTATCAGACGGTATTGTCTACTTTCAAAGAAAAATGCGCTGTCACAACAGGCAGATCCACAAATTCAAGGTAAACAGGAGCGGTTTGAGAAAACTCAACCAGGCACCTTACCTTGTCAAAGGATTCCGACTTTGGGACAGGGTGCTTTACAACAGTGAGAAATGTTTCATACAGGGAAGAAGATCATCAGGTTTCTTCCAGCTTAAAAAGCTGGATGGCACACTGGTTTCAGCTTCTGCGAGCTGTAAGAAACTAAGACTTGTCGAAACAGGGAAACACTTTATTATGGAAAGGAGAAGGGCAATTCCTCCTGCGGCTGAAGCCGCGGGTTTCCTTGCCTGTAATTTATGAAAGTATTGTTGATTAACGGTTCGCCAAGGCGAAACGGCTGCACGGTCCGCGGCTTGAAAGAGATCGAAACGGTTTTACATAACGAAGGCGTTGAGACGGCATGGGTCAACGTACCGGCCGATTGCCCATCCTGCATGGCCTGCAACTATTGTTACAGCAACGGCGAATGCGTGCGAAAGGATGTCGTCAATGAGGCGTTAAAGACTTTTAAGGAATGTGACGGATTGATCGTCGGAACACCGGTCTACTATGCCGGTGCCAGCGGTTCTTTAATGTCCTTCCTGGATCGTTTCTTCTATTCCAAGAATGAGTCTTTCAATATGAAGGCGGCTGCCGCCATCTCTTCTTCAAGAAGGGCAGGCAATCTCACCAGCAACGACATGATCACCAAGTTCTTCTCGATCTCCGGCATGAATGTCATCACTTCCACCTATTGGAACGATGTTCATGGCTTCAGTGCAGAAGATGTCGAAAAAGATGAAGAGGGACTGCAGACGATGCGCAACATCGGCCACAACATGGCTTACTATCTCAAGATGCGAAAACTCGCCAAGGAGAACGGTCTGGCTGATCCGATCGTCGAAAAAGGAAAGAGCACCCACTTCATTCGTTAAGAAAAAAAGGAATCGATTGATTCCTTTTTAGATCTTTAAGGCTTTGAACGTTTTGACTAAGTCATCATGAATGACGATGTCGCATTGCGAGTCATAGGATGTGGCATCGCGGTTGATGATCGCCAGATTCTTACCGTTGAAGTAGCGGATGAAGCTGGCGGCCGGATAGACGACTAAGGAAGTGCCGCAGACCACCAAGAGGTCGGCAGAGGCGATCGCGTTGATGGCGCCGCGTACGACATCTTCATCGAGTCCTTCTTCGTAGAGGACGACATCCGGTTTGATGGTCGCACCGCACTTGTCGCATTTTGGCACACCTGTTGTATGCATGATGTAG
>JAFONG010000284.1 GCA_017418585.1 Erysipelotrichaceae bacterium
CAACAGAACGCTGGCTGCCTGCGGAGGCTGCGGACAGGATGTCGACTGCAACGCCGCACAGATCATGACGGTTCTGGGAATCATCAACGGTCCGGACAGCATTCCGGAATACTGGAAGAAACCGATCGGCGACGAGCTCGATACCTACGTCAGAGGTTTGAAGAAGATCTCCATCAGAGAACTGGCACACCGTACGGCGGAAGTCGCCAGGAAACTGAAATAAGACGTTTCCATCATCAGAAAAAGCCCTGCGTACAGGGCTTTTATGATCCCTTTTTATCAATATCAGACGGACATGCTCTGTTTTGTTATACTTAAAGAGAAGAAATCATATCGGTATGCTTTATCAATGATGTTTCCAAAGAAGAATAAAAATGAATCAGGATAGACATTACAGCGCTTTTATCTCCTACCGTCATCATCCCCGCGATATCGAGGTAGCGAAACACATTCAGCAGAAGCTGGAGCATTTTAAGATCCCCGCCCAGATTGCGCAAGAGTGCGGCTACAGCAGCTTCGATCCGCTTTTCCGCGATCAGGAAGAACTGCAGATCAGTTCCGATCTGGCGGCCGGGATCAATCAGGCACTGGATAATTCGGACTATCTGATCGTCGTCTGTTCCCCATACTACAACGAATCCAAATGGTGTCTGCTGGAAATAGAAAACTTCCTGAAGAACCACGACCGCGACCATGTTCTGTGCGTGCTCTCCCAGGGAGAACCGCCGGAGATTTTTCCTGATACCTTATGCAACTACAGAAAGACCGTAACGACCAGATCCGGAAAGAAAAGGACTGTTGCTGTTCACAGCGAACCTCTGGCTTGCGACTACCGGGGAAGCTTTAAGGATGCGGACAGGACAGAACTGCCAAGACTTGCTTCGGCGATGATCGGCTGCAGCTATGATGAACTGGTCATGCGTCAGGAAAAATACCGCAGAAAAAGACTGACCGCCATTCTTGCCTCCGCATTCGCCGCGGCAGCAGTCATTATTTCTTATCTGCTCTATTCCAATGCAGTCATTACCCGCAACTACCGTCAGTCGCTGATCAACGAATCGCGTCTACTTTCAAGAGAAGCCCTGAACCGGCTTGATGAAGCGGATCGCTACGGCGCCTTGAACAGCGCCTTACAGGCTCTGGAAGGAGACAGACCGCAGACCGACGATGCCGTCTATGCCTTAAGCAAGGCGGTTAACGCCTATCAGACGCCGTATCAGTACACGGAATCCTGGATGCTTGACGTATCAGCGGATATTCAGGACTTCATCATCAGCGAGGACGGAAAACACATCGTATACAATGATTCCGATTCTCTCTTTCATACCGTAAACATGTCTTCCCACAAAGAAGAAGCATCCTTCTCTCCCGGAAAGAACATCTATTCCTTTGAAGAAGGAAAACCGGGACAGCTGCTTACCTACGTAGACGGCACCCTGTACTGCATAGATTATCTCTCCGGAGAAACCCTGTGGGATATCGGGATGAAGTATCAGCAGATCGGCGTCAGCCACATGAGCCATTCCGGAGACTATGTCGCTACCGCGGATTCCTTTGCGGTACAGGTCACCGATGATGCAGGGGTTCCTTTCCTGAGTATGCCTATGCCGGATGAAATAGATGCCTACATGAGGGATTTCTGCTGGTCTTTGGACGACAGATATGTCGCGGTCAGACTGAGAGACCTTAACACGGAATACAGTATCGGCGTATTCGATTTCGATACTTCTGAATTCAAACAGGTATCTGAACCTCAATTCGAGATCATATCCTACGGTTTCCTGAAAGACGGGAGACTTTATGTCCTCGGCGACGACAACGCTTCCGTTTCTTCAAACGATACCGATTCCTTCAGCAGATACGAAGGGCATTACACTTTATCGATCTACGATCCATGGAACCTGCTTGTTCAGATGGAATTCTCTCAAGACAGCACCCACGAAAAAGGATATGTTCTGGATGGAGAAGGCGGATTCACTCTGGTGTTCGGTGACAGGATCAGAACC
>JAFONG010000047.1 GCA_017418585.1 Erysipelotrichaceae bacterium
TATCTATCCCGGGCACGATTTTCCTACGAAACTGTCGTATGAACTGGCCAATAACTTCTATCTGAATCGATAAAAAACTCATTTTCTTAAGAAATGAGTTTTTTTATTTAGGAATTTCTCTTTTTTCCGGGAATGATGTTATAGAGGGAAAGATGGAAGAAAGACTTCTGGCACTGCTGAGACTTGCCTTGAAATACAACGCTACGGATATTCATTTCCTACAGCGCTATCAGGAAACGGTCATTGAAATGAGGGTAGACGGACTCTGCTACAAAGTGAAAGGCAAGTTTGAGGATTACCGTCTTTTAAGATATCTGCAGTATCTGGCGAATCTGGATGTCGGGAATATCCTGACGCCGCAGACGGGTCAGTTCGAGATGGAAGTGGATGGAACTCTGCTGTCGCTGAGATTTGCCCTGATCAACAAGCTGAACTACTCCAACGGCGTATTGAGAATACTGAATTCCAGGCTAAGGATCGACGCGGATTCTCTGTCTCATGTTAAAGCCCAGAATTCCTATTTTAAGTCGCTTTTAAGCCGTACCTGCGGGCTGATCCTGTTCTCGGGACCTACGGGTTCAGGCAAGACAACGACGCTGTATTCCCTGTTAAAAAGCGTTAAAAACAGGAAGATATACACCATAGAAGACCCGATCGAAGTATACAACGACGAGTTCATCCAGCTGGCGGTCAATGATGCTTTGGGATTCGATTACGCGGCCGGGGTAAGACAGATACTAAGACACGATCCGGATATCATCATGATCGGCGAGATCAGGGAAGAGGCTGCGGCCAGGATGGCTGTTACCGCCGCCAATACCGGACATCTGGTTCTTTCAACCATTCACACTTCAAGGGCATCTTCCTGCATTTCCAGAATGTGCGAGCTGGGTGTAAACGAGGATCATCTTTACGAGAATCTGATCTGTGTTTCCAACCAGAGGATGCTAGTAGATAAAAGGACAAGAGAGAAGGTGGTAATCTACGAGATCATGGATCTGAAAGAGATCGAATACTACCATGAGCACAAGAGAAATTCGGACCGGTTCATCAGCGTAGAACAGCAGATACAAAGAGGTATCAGCGATGGCGTCTTTGAAGAAACTGTTTACTGAAAAGAGTCTTTCGATCGAGGATCTGTCCTATCTGAGCAGACTGCTGAAGACGAATCTGTCCTTGAAACAGAGCATGGATCTTCTGAAGAACAGAAAGAATGCCGGGATCTTCGAGGAAATCACCGGACAGCTGGATCAGGGATTTCTGATCGAGAATGTCATGAAGGATTATCTCCCTGTGCCGATCAGGGCATGCGCTTCGACACTGCTTGGACATCTGTCCTTCAATGATGCTCTGTCTATTTCCCTAAGGATCTACGAGGAGCAGCAGGAGAACCGGAACGGTCTGTTTTCATCGATTGCCTATCCCTGTATCCTGCTGTTCGTGACGATTTCCGCACTGTATCTGTTTGATCTTTACGGTATTGATACGATCTTCTCCCTGATCGTTTCCTTTGATGCGGATATCGGTCTGTATCAGGATATCCGTATGATCTTCCGTATTGTCATCAGATCGGTTTACTATCTGATCCTGGCGGGAACGCTGGCTGTCATCTATTTCATTCAGCCAAGGCGCATCGTGCTGCTGTATCTGTTTCTATCGGAACACTTTCCGAATTCCCTGCTGAGTGTCTATTATTCGGAAGAATTCATGTCATTGCTGCTGATCTGTATTGAACACGGATATAAGACCAGGGAAGCGATCGGCATTCTGAAAGACATGAAGAACCGTCCGGTCATTTCCTTTCTGGCCTTTCATCTGGACGAGAGTCTTATGGAAGGAGAAACGATGAAGGAAGCGGTGCACAAGAAGTACTATGATTCATCATTGTCCAGATTCATCAAGATCGGCAATTATACGAATGATTTCACCCAGATCGTTTCATCCTATATCCGTATGGCAAAACAGAAGATCAGGCAGCGGATGAAACGCTATACGTTGACGATACAGCTTTCTACTTACGCTTTCATCGGCGCGATCATCGTGTTTATCTATCAGGTCCTATTCATGCCTATGCAGGCGATCAGTATGTATTAAA
>JAFONG010000048.1 GCA_017418585.1 Erysipelotrichaceae bacterium
CTTCTCTGCCCTTTGCTTCGTTGTTGACGGCACCTCTCAGGTTCCTGGCGATCATCTGGATTGCCTTGATGTGGAACATGTCGGAGAGTTCCCAGGCTCCTGCCGTGATGTAGCCTTCGATCGCATGAGTCAAAGCATCCATGCCGGTAGCTGCAGTCAGTCCTGCAGGCATGGAAGACATCATTTCCGGATCGACGAACGCTACGACCGGAATGTCGTGAACATCGACACAGACGAATTGTCGCTTCTTTTCTACATCGGTAATGACGTAGTTGATCGGTACCTCGGCTGCGTTTCCGGCTGTAGTCGGAACGGCAAGAATCGGCGTACAAGGGTTCTTGGTAGCCGCAACGCCTTCCAGACTTCTGACATCGGCGAATTCCGGGTTGGTATTGATGATACCGATCGCCTTGGCCGTATCCATGGAAGATCCGCCGCCGATCGCTACGATACAGTCGGCACCTGCTTCCGCAAAAGCCTTGACACCGGACTGGACATTCTCGATCGTCGGATTCGGCTGAATGTTGGAATAAACGACGTAAGGAATGCCTGCTTCATCGAGAAGATCCGTTACCTTGGCCGTAATGCCGAACTGGATCAGACTCGGATCAGAAGCGACAAAAGCCTTTTTAAAACCGCGAGCCTTGATCTCGGTTACGATCTCCTTCACCGCACCGGCGCCATGATATGATGTTTCATTTAAGATAAAACGGTTTGCCATAAAATACCTCCATTGTTTGCTGATACTATCTTAACACATATTTGTTATTTTATTCACAAGATGATCTTTTCATTTGGAGATTCAATCAGACAAGGAGATTATTATGGGTTACAATGGAACTATGAAAATGAACTACATTCGATTCGGCAACGGTCCAAGGACCATGCTGATCCTGCCCGGCTTATCTGTCAGACCGGTGTGTCCTCTGGCTGAAAGCATTGCCGCAGCCTACGGCATCTTTTCCAAAGACTTTACCGTCTATCTGTTCGATAGAAGAGAAGATGTTCCTGAAGACTATTCGCTGGAACAGATGGCCGAAGATACCGTCACGAAAATCAGAGAACTCGGTCTGAAGGACATCTACCTTTACGGCGTTTCTCAGGGGGGAATGATCGCACAGATCATCGCTTTGAAGCATCCGGAACTAATCAGAAAACTGGCGCTGGCTTCGACCTGTTCCTTTGTTGAAGAAGGAACGGTAAATGAATGGGCGGAAGCATCCAGGAAGCACGATCTGGATGGACTGCTGAAGGGTTTTGTTAGTAAAGTCTACGGAGCTGCCTATTATGAACAGTATAAGGATGCCGTCTATGCCGCATACGGCGATCTGTCTGAAGAAGAGATGGATCGTTTTGCCGTTCTGGCATCTGCCGTCAATGGATTCGATATCCGTAAAGAAGCGAATCGGATCACGGTCCCGGTATTCATGACCGGTTCAAGAGACGACAATGTCATCCCGATCGCATCGATGGAAGAAAGCGTCAGACTGCTTGGTGCAGAATCTTTCTTCTTTGAAGGCTATTCCCATGCGGTTTACGACGAAGCGGAAGAACTGAAATCGAAAGTCTATGCCTTCTTTATGAAATAATATGTCAGAAA
>JAFONG010000049.1 GCA_017418585.1 Erysipelotrichaceae bacterium
AATATCGAGGATGCGATCAAGGAATCCTGCAGGATCGTGTCGGAAATGACAAAACTCGCTTCCGGAATGCTGGGACCTGATGCCAAGAATCAGACCCTGGAACATATCAAGGTCTTCCAGATCGATCCGAAAACGGCTGTCTGCATCTTCATCAGCAACACCGGCCATACCGAAAACAAGACGTTCAACTTCCAGGATGAAGTTCCGATCGAAGACATTCAGACCTGCACCGACATCCTCAACGACAGACTGAAAGGAACGCCGATTCAGGATCTGCCGGAAAAACTGGAATCCCTGAAGCCGATCCTGACCAAGTCCGTACAGCGCTTCGAGATGCTGTACAACGCCTTTGCGGGTGCTTTCGTCAAGTTCGCTTCCGAAACGCTGTATTTCGACGGCACGACCAACATGATGTATCAGCCGGAATATGCGGATATCGAAAAACTGAAAGAACTGACCAAGTTCTTCGACGACTCCAGACTCTTCAGAAGCCTGGTCGACAAGCAGACCGGTAGCAACGACGTGGTGGCGGTTACCCCGAAAGGTACGGAACTGGTATGGAAGGATGACATTGCGATCGTCTCCAGCGAGATCCGTCTCTCCGACAATCCGGATGAGAATGCCAGACTGATGGTGGTGGGACCAAGAAGGATGGAGTACAGCAGGGTAGTGAATCTTCTGGATTTCATCTGTAAGGAAATCGAAGACATGTTCCACTAGAAAGGAAGATCATGGCAAAGAAAGACAAAGAGAAAGAAAAAGAGATAAAGCAGGAGATTCCGGAAACGGAAGAAGCCGTTGAAAAGGAAGAGATCGAAGAAACCGTGGAAGATCTCAATGAAGAACCGGAGATAGAACTGCTGAAGAAAGAAATAGACAGGCTGAAGAACGACTATGCCAGAGCCTATGCCGATACGGAGAATCTGAAGAAAAGGCTGATGGCAGAAGCGGAACAGACCAGAAAATACAGGATACAGAGTTTTGCGAAGGAGATTCTTCCGGTCATCGACAATCTGGAAAGAGCCCTGAAAACGGAAGTAGCCGAAAGCGATGAAGGTTTCAAGAAAGGTATCGAAATGACCTATCATCAGCTGATTGCCGCTTTAAAGAATGAAGGTGTAGAAGAAATCGACTGTCTGAACAAACCGTTTGATGCGAATCTCGCACAGGCCATCATGCAGGAAAAGAAAGAAGACATGGAGGCAGGCACTGTGATCGAGATCCTTCAGAAGGGATATATATTGAAAGATCGTATATTAAGACCGGCAATGGTCAAGGTAAGTGAATAAGGAGGATTGTAAAAATGAGTAAAATTATCGGTATTGATTTAGGTACGACAAACAGCTGCGTTTCCGTCATGGAAGGCAAGGATATCAAAGTCATTACAAACCCGGAAGGCAACAGGACGACTCCGTCGGTCGTTGCGTTCAAGGACGGCGAGATCATCGTAGGTGATGCAGCAAAAAGACAGATCGTTACAAATAAGGATTCCGTCTCATCCATCAAGAGAAAGATGGGATCGAATGAAAAGGTTCACGTCAACAACAAGGACTATACGCCGCAGGAAATATCCGCAATGATCCTGCAGTACATGAAGAAATATGCGGAAGACTATCTGGGCGAAAAGGTAGACAAGGCCGTCATTACGGTACCTGCCTACTTTAACGACGCACAGCGTCAGGCAACCAAGGATGCCGGCAAGATCGCGGGATTCGAAGTTGAAAGAATCATCAACGAACCGACTGCCGCAGCTCTGGCATTCGGTATCGACAAGACCGACAAGGAACAGAAAGTCCTGGTATTCGACCTGGGCGGCGGTACATTCGATGTATCGATCCTGGACCTGGCGGATGGAACTTTCGAAGTTCTGGCTACGGCCGGCGATAACCACCTGGGCGGCGATGATTTCGACAATGTCGTTGTCGACTGGATGGCCGATGAATTCAAGAAGGAACATCACGGCATCGATCTGAAAGCGGACCGTATGGCTTTGCAGAGACTGAAAGAAGCGGCTGAAAAGGCCAAGAAGGATCTAAGCTCCATGGTTCAGACCCACATCTCTCTGCCGTTTGTATCTGCCGATGAATCAGGCCCTCTGCATCTTGACATGGATCTGACCAGAGCCAACTTCGACAAGATGACCAAGCATCTGGTAGACAGAACCGTAGGACCGGTCAGACAGGCTCTGAAAGACTCGGGATTGAGCCCAAGCGATATCGATGAAGTACTGCTGGTAGGCGGATCTACCCGTATGATTTCCGTTCAGGAAGCCGTCAAGGCCGAACTGGGCAAGGAACCGAACAAGTCCGTCAACCCGGATGAAGTCGTTGCCATGGGCGCAGCGATCCAGGGCGGCATTCTGCAGGGCAACAACCCGAATGATGTACTGCTGCTGGATGTAACTCCATTGTCACTGGGTATTGAAACACTGGGCGGCGTCATGACTGTCCTGATCCCAAGAAATACGACTATTCCTACACAGAAGTCGCAGATCTTCTCGACCGCTGCGGATAATCAGCCGGCAGTAGACATTCACGTCCTGCAGGGTGAAAGACCGATGGCTGCCGACAACAAGACCCTGGGCAACTTCCAGCTTACCGGCATCGCTCCGGCAAGAAGAGGTATCCCTCAGATCGAAGTAACCTTCGACATCGATGTCAACGGTATCGTTCATGTCTCCGCTCTGGATAAAGGAACGAACAAGAAACAGGAAATCACGATCACCAATTCTTCCGGACTGTCCGATGAAGAGATCGACAAGATGGTCAGAGAAGCCGAAGAAAACAAGGCTGCCGATGACAAGAGAAGGGAAGAGATCGAATTAAGAAACAAGGCGGAAAGCTTTATCGCCCAGATCGATCAGCAGCTGGAAGGTGAAAATCCGAACATTTCAGCCGATCAGAAGGCGCAGGTCAAGGCCTTAAGAGATGAACTGCAGTCCGCGATCGACAATAACGAATACGACAAGCTCAAGAGCAAGCTGGACGAGCTGGAAAAGGCTGCCCAAGCCATGGGCGAAGCGATGTACCAGCAGCAGGCTCAGTCTCAGCAGTCCTACACGGATCCGAATCCGGGCAATACCGGAAATCCGAATGACGATGTCGTAGACGCCGATTTCAAGGCGAAGTAATCAATTAACAATAGAAGGTATTTGACTTAGAAAGGGGGTATTATGGCCGACAAACGCGATTATTATGAGGTTTTAGGCTTATCTAAGAACGCCAGTGCGGATGATATTAAAAAAGCCTACCGTAAGTTGGCAAAACAGTATCACCCTGATGTGAATAAATCACCGGATGCCGAAACGAAATTCAAGGAAATAAACGAAGCCTACGAAGTCCTGTCAGATCCGCAGAAGAAAGCCACCTATGACCAGTTCGGTCATTCAGGCATGGACGGATTCTCCCAGGGCTTCTCCGGAGGCTTTGGCGGCATGAACATGGATGATCTTGGCGACATCTTCTCAAGTTTCATGGGAGGCATGGGATCGGGATTCTCCGGATTCAATTTCGGCGGAAGCAGTTCCAGAAGAACAAGCCCGATGAAGGGCGAGAACCGCTACATGTCCATGGACATCGATTTCCTGGATGCCGTGCACGGTGT
>JAFONG010000050.1 GCA_017418585.1 Erysipelotrichaceae bacterium
TCTTAACGGAAGAACTGCCTGGAAGTTGGAATCTCTTCCCAACTGTGCGGAACCGCCTGCCGAATTACCCTCGACGATGTAGATCTCGCAGATCGAAGGATCCCTTGAAGCGCAGTCTTTCAGTTTTGTTGGAAGATTTCCGGAACCGAAGTCGTCTTTTCTTCTGACGCTCTCTCTGGCCTTCTGTGCAGCCAGTCTTGCTTCAGATGCGGATTTTGCCTTCTCAATAATGATTTTGGCGATGTCCGGATTTTCCAAGAAATATCTTTTCAGGAAGTCTCCGAAGATCTTGTTTACGACCGTCTTCGCTTCTGCGTTTCCAAGCTTTCCCTTGGTCTGTCCTTCGTACTGAGGATCAGGATGTTTCACCGAGATGATTGCGGTCAGCCCTTCCTTCAGGTCGTCGTTGGTCAGGTTCGGTTCATCCTTCTTAATATAGTTGTTGTCCTTGGCGTAGGTATTGATAACTCTGGACAGCGTCTGTCTGAATCCGTCCAGATGCATGCCTCCGTCAGGAGTAAAGATGTTGTTGCAGAAAGAATAGACTTTCTCCGTGTAGGATGTGTTGTACTGGAGCGCCACTTCAACCGCGATCGAAGTGCTGTCGTCTGCGCCGTCGCAGTAAAGTACGTTTTCAAACAGTCTGTTTTCGTTTTGATCGAGGAATTCTACATACTCTTTAATGCCGCCTTCATAACAGAAAGAGTGGTCGCCCTTGTGTTCGTCGTCCTTGTTCCAATAGAAATCAAGTCTGATGCCTTTGTTTAAGAAAGCCATCTGGCGGATACGGTCATGAAGGGTTTTGTAGTCGTAGACGGTACCCTCTTTAAAAATTTCCGCATCGGCCTTGAAACGGACGGTAGATCCAGTGTCGTGTATGTCACAGGTACCGATTTCTTTCAACGGCTGATCGACTTTACCGCCGTCTTTAAAACGGATGAAATAGATTTTTCCGTCTTTGTGGATTGTTGCTTCCAGCCATTCGGATAAGGCGTTGACAACCGAGGCACCGACACCGTGCAGACCGCCGGATACCTTGTAGGCTCCCCCGCCGAACTTGCCGCCGGCATGAAGTACGGTAAAAATCGTTTCTACCGTAGAAACACCGGTCTTTGGGTGGATCTCTACCGGCATGCCTCGACCATCGTCCTTGACTGTCACGATATCATCGCTGTCGACGCTGACTTCGATCTTTTTCGCATAACCGGCCAGCGCTTCATCTACGGAGTTGTCGATGATTTCCCATACCAGATGATGCAGACCTGCCGAAGAAGTCGTGCCTATATACATGCCGGGTCTTTTTCTAACGGCCTCCAGTCCTTCCAGGACCTGAATATCTTCAGAAGTGTAGTTGTCGTGTTGAATCGCAGTATTAGACATTTTCTTCCTCCTTTAATTCAATCAGTCTGTATTCTTTATCAATATTGAGATTGTGAATGTCTGTGTTGGTGATGATTACCTGTGCATTTTCCGGAATGATCTTTAACAGTCTTTCCTGGTTTTCTTTATCCAGTTCCGAGAGGATGTCATCCAGAAGAACGACCGGGGTCTTTCTGATGTTTTCTTCGATATAACGGATCAGGGCGAACTTAAAGGCAATGAGTGCCATTCTTTTCTGTCCCTGGGATGCGATGGAATTCAGTTCATACCCATTCATCAGGAAACGGTAGTCGTCATGATGCGGTCCGAATACCGCGTAATGATAGTAGTCGTCTTTTTCCTTGGTTCGTTCCAGCTCGTTTTTTATTTCATCCGGTTCGCAGCACTTGTCATAGATGATTTTGATTTCTGTTTCCTTGCCTGAAATCAGCGAGTATTTTTCAGAGATATGCTGATTTATCGTCTGAAAGAATTTTTCCCGTTCTTCAATGATTATTCTGATCAGCGGTTCCATGGATTCGTTGATCACATTCAGCAGGATCTGATCCGGTTCCAGTTCCTTCAGCAGCTTGTTTTTGTCTTTCAGCAGAGAATTGTATTTCAGAAGAGCCTGGATGTAGTTTTTAGAAACCTTGCTGATTTCAATATCCAGAAGCTTTCTTCTTTCGCTTGGCGACTGAGTAAACAGTTCTAGGTCGCTCGGCTTAAAAAGAACGGCGTTGATCCTGCCAATGAACTCGGACGTTTTTTTGACTAGTTCATTATTTATGTAAAGGGATTTGTTTTTTTTGTTGATGACTACCTTAAACGTTCCTTCATCTGCCGTCAGACTGATCCGGGCAAAGTCGCAGTCTTTCTTGATCAGATTCTGATCGTCGGAAGTACGGTAGGATTTGGTGTTGGATACCACCAGGATGCTTTCCAGGATATTCGTCTTACCGACACCGTTCTTGCCGATGATGATGTTCAGATGCGGATCAAATTCAAAATACTTTCTTGAATAATTGCGATAATCGTTTAATGCAACGGATTTTATCAGCATATCTGATAGGTTTTTGAGGCTACTTCAATCAGATCGCCTTTATACAGTTTTCTGCCTCTGCGGCCGTCCGCTTCATGATTGATCAGAACAGTGTTTTCCGATAAGAAAAATTTCACTTCTCCTCCGGAAGAAATCAAATCTACAAGTTTAAGAAACTGTCCCAGTGTAATAAAATTTTCTTTAATCTCTACTTTTTCAATTATCGCCATATTCTCTTAGATTATAACATTTTTGGCTTTATTTTTCCATATCAGGGCTATTACGAAAGAAAGGTGCTCTACCTAATAAAAATAAAAACGCGTCTTAGAACGCGTTTATTTGGCTTAAAATGTTAAATCGTTGTTTTAACGGTATGTTCTGACCGGTGAAATAAGCTGAATCAGACTGTTGTCGTCTTCTTTCTTGACAACAAACGGTTTGAGTTCTCCGGAGAAATTGATCGTAACTTCATCGGAACCGATTGCCTTGATCGCATCCTGAAGATATTTGCCGGAGCAGGAAATGTCCAACGGGTTTCCTTCGTAGCCGATGACCTTGATTTCTTCAAATGAAGAAATGCCAGACTGGTTGGATGAAGTCAGTTCCAGCTTGTTTTCATCAATGTGCATCTTTATGGTATTCTTGCCGTCGGCCTTGATAAACAAAGTTCTGTCGATTGCGTTGATCATTTCCCTGGAAGAGATCTTAAGTTTCTGATTATAGCTTTGAGGAATCAGCTTGGATGTATCAGGGAATTCATCATCCAGAAGACGGGTATCGATAATCGTATTTCCAAAGATGAAAGAAATCTTCTGACGGTCGATAGCGATCGTTACTTCTTTCTCATTTTCAATGGAATGGTAGATGCTAGCGAGATATTTTGAAGGAACAGTGATGTTGAAATTTAGATCGGTATCGATATCAACTGTTTTTGAAGCAAGACGGTAGGAGTCTGTCGCGTTCGCATACAGTTTCCTGTCTGCAGCCTTGAGATTTACACCGGTGAGAACCGGTCTTGTTTCCTTGTCTGAACAGGCAAAGGCGGTTTCGTCAATAATCTGATTGAATAGAGTTGTCTCGAGTTTAAATGGATTGTTATCTCTGACATCAAAACTGATCATCGGGTAATCACTTGCCGGGATACCGGTGATCTTGAATTCGGAATTGCCGCCATAGATTCTGATTAAATTTCCGTCGATCGTTTCGATGCTGATGAAATCGCTGTCGATTTTTCTGACGATTTCCAGAATGTATTTTGAATCGATGACGATCTCGTCAGGCTCATTGATGATTAAAGTATTGTTGTCATTATTATTAATGCAGGTCTTGATCGAAATATTGGAGTCTGAAGAAACCAGTATTAAAGAATTTTCAGTTACAGTGATTTTAATGCCAGACAAAGCAGGTAACGGAGTGGTGGAAGAAATGGCTTTTGAAGACAGCGTTAATGCATCCAGAAATTCTTTTTTAGCGATTTTGAAATTCATGATGGACTCCTTTGTATTAATAATTTGAATCTTATTATTATTACTTTGTTTGAAATTGTGGAAAACCTTGAATCAGGCTTTATTTACAGTATTATTTTATCATTTTGAATGTTGAGAATAAAGTGAAGAGAATGTCAGCGAATGTTGCTTTCGATCTCGTTTATGACTTTTAGATAAATCGGATCGGTTTTGATTTTCTTCTCGATATTCTCACATGCATTCATTACCGTAGAATGGTCTCTGCCGCCGAATTCCTGGCCGATATCGTCGTATGTGGCATCCAGCAGCTTCCTGCACAGATACATCGCTATCTGTCTGGCATTTGAAATGTTCCTGGTACGGTTGGCGGATGTGATTTGTTGCTTTGTGAGGTTGTAGTAATCACATACCGCCTTACGTACCGATGAAATAGCCAGTTCATTGCTGCTGTCTTTGATCTGGTCTTTAAAGGCCTCGACAGCGAGCTTTAATGAAATATGATCAGAATCTTCCTTTATCGGGAAGTTGATGGAATAAAACAGTAAACGGTTAACCGCACCTTCCAGACTTCTGACGTCCTGGGAGAAGTTGGTAGCCAAATAGCTTAAAACCTCATCATCGACCGTCAGCTGATTTGACAGGGTGCTGTTGGATATCTTCATCTTCAGGATATTGATTGATGTTTCATATTCCGGAGCTTCGATATTTACGTTTAATCCCTGATTAAAACGGGAAATGATCCTGTCTTCCAGACCTTTGATTTCTCCAGGAGAACGGTCGGAAGTGATGCAGATCTGTTTGTGATTGTTTACGAGTTCATTAAATACCGTAAAGAACAGTTCATGGGTTTTCGGTTTGTTTGCGAGGAACTGAATGTCATCAACCAGCAGAATATCAAGGCTGTTAAAGACGCTCTTAAACTCATCAAAACGGTTTTCCTTGCTGGCTTTAAAGACACCTTCAACAAATTCCGGTCCGCTGGTAAAACCGATCTTTTTGTTCGGGAAAGATTCCTTAACCTTGTTGCCGATCGCATTTAAAAGATGCGTCTTTCCTAAACCGGAATTGCCGTATATAAATAATGGATTATATATAATGCCCGGGTTTAACGCGACAGTTGTAGCGGCCAGATGAGCCTGGACATTGGATCTGCCGGTAATGAAGTTCGTAAGAGTCTGGTTCGGATCGATTTCTCTTGAAAGAAAATCGCTGCTGACAGCGTTCTGTCTGGAAACAACAGGAGCGCTGTCGTTCTGCTGGGTAATATGGATCTTCATCTTTTTATCCAGTACCTCTTCAAGGCAGCTCTCAATGATTTCCGCATTCTCAGACATGATAGAATAGTTAATGAACGCAGGAACAACGATCGTCGCTTCATCATTATCAAGAGATACCAGTTTGGACTCAAAATAAGGAAGAACACTCTCCGGTATCTGGTTTGAATTAGCTAAGTTTTTAATGGTTTTTGACCATATATCGTTTAAATAAAAATCAATCGTTGTCATCTTGTGAAACCTATGGTGTGTAAGACTATCATAGCACTATTTTTCCACAATTTTTATAGACTTTTTTAGGAAGTTTTCCACAATCCACAAGGTTAACCATCGTTTTCTTGGCAAATATAGGCAGAATTTTGAGTTTTCCACATTTTTCCACAAAATAAAAAATGTGGAAAAAATGTTATAAAACATTCCACAATCATAAAAAATGTGGAAAATAGTGGAGAATTCTAGTTTTCCACAGCGCTTTGTGCAAAGAAAAACGGCAAAAACGCATTTAATAAAGTGATTTTAAAAATATCCACTTTTCCACAATGTGTTGATTATTTAAAAACGTGGAAGTCAGTTGTTGTGGAAAATCCACAAACATTATTTAGATAATAAAAAAAACAACGGCATTACAACCGTTGTTTTCTGGATACAGATTGTGTTGTTTATTCCTTGTTTTCTGTAATATCTCCACGATCTTTCAGTTCCTGAACGATCTGGGCAAACCTTTCTTCGTTTAAGGTATATTTCTTTGTATATACGAAGTATCCTAGAACAATCAGGATCAGCGGCAAAACAAGCATGGAATTCTTAAATATCAGCTTGCCAGTCGCATCGATCGATTCTGATGCGACATCGCCGTGCTTAATGCCGGAAAGAACCAGCGTAATGGAAACGATGCCGGTAGCCAAGGCCCCGCCGATCTTGTTGATGAGAGGCTGGATGGAGAAGGTGATCGAATCGTTTCTCTTTCCCAGTTTCCACTGACCGTACTCGATCGTGTCGGAGATGAACATCAGCATCAGCAGCTGAATGAATGCCTCTCCAACAAAGATGATGATCGCGCCTAAGGCAATCATCAGCAGAGAGTGGTCGGCAAAGAAGAAGATGATATAGCCGATTACGACGATAATCGTCGAGATTCCGTAGAACTTCTTTCTGTCAAACAGTTTTGAGATCCAAGGGAAGATGATTAGAGCAGCAAGCTGGGCAACGCCGCAGGCAGCCGCAAGGATCGCGTACTTGTCGATATCGCAGTAGATGTACTGCATGTAATACAGGGCGAAGTTGGTTGTAGAGACATAACCAACGGTAAACAGCGCCATTGCCAGCGTGACCCACATCAGCTGGTCGTTCGCAAACAGAACGTGGAACATGTCTTTCAGTGAAGTCTGTTCCTCCTGTTTGAACTGTTCCTTGTTTTCTTTGACGCCGATGATCGTAAACAGCTGGAACGCCAGCATCAGTACCGATACGATGACGGCCAGCGAGAAGTAGCCTTTCTCTCCTCCGCCAAGCATGTCTGTAAAGGAAGGATAACCGACCATTACGATGTACATGCCGATATTGGCACAGATCCTGGCAAAAGCGCCGAAGTCTTCTCTCTTCTTCTGATCCAGCGTCAGAGAAGGCATCATGGACCAGTATGCGATGTCGTTAATGCCGTAGCTGATATCCCAAAAAATATAGGCGGCACCGAAGACCAGCACATACTTCATTCCCGTAAGGCCGAAGTCCGCGAACATGATCAGGTAGAACACGATCGCCAGGATACATCCTACCAGCATTGGGGGCTTGTACTTGCCCCAAGGTGACTTGATGTTGTCGATGACAAGGCCGGTAATCGGGTCGTTGAACGCATCGAAGATCCTCAGCACCGTAAGCACCAGAGAAACCATCGCAAACGTCGTAAGCGGAAGCTGCAGGATGTTGGAAAGGAAATAGATCATGGCGTTCGCTTCAAACGCATAGAACATATCTCTGCCAACGGTCCCCAGTCCAAAGAAATACTTGTTTTTCTTGTCTTGATTCATTGTTTCAACTCCTTTATTTCATACATATCTGAACCGTAATCAAGCGGTATTCTTAAACTGTCGTTAAATCCGGAACCCAGAAACAGGTTGTTCAGGTAGATTCCGCTTCTAAGGGCGGCACCGGACGCCCGGTAGTTCTGTCCAGCCGCATCCATGCCTCTTCGTTTTCCGATCTCGTTCATCAGATGTCCGTTTGCATCGATCTTGACCGGAAGAACGAAATTGATCAGGTTGCCGAACTGGCGGATGTTGTGCAGATAAGGACGGGAGACGATCTCGTACATTGTCTCGTCGTTCAATCCCAGGGCATACAACTTGTCGTAAATCGGTGCTGCGTGAACGATCCTTCTGAACTTGGAAACGATCGTTTCGTCAGCGGAAACCTCAAACTGTTCATACTGTTCTTCTTCGTTGATGCGATAGAATCTGCCGTACTGGAAAGTATTGCGGTGTTTCTTGTAGTAGGCGATCTGTTTCTTTATTTCCTTCTTTTCAACCGGAGAAAGAAGGTTGAGATCCAGCTCGTAACCCAGACAGCCGTAGGCGGATATCGTGAAACGGGTTTCCAGCGGTGTCTGACGCAGGGTCTGCAGGTGCGGTGAAGCGGAAACATGCGCGCCTACCGTAGATAAAGGATACAGATAGGAGAGGCCTTTCTGAATGTCGATCCTTTCGATCGGATCGGTATCGTCCGACGCCCAGATCTGCGGAGAGAAGCACAGCATTCCCAGATCGAATCTGTTTCCGCCTGAGCTGCATGATTCAAACAGAACATGAGGACGCGGCGTAAAGACCCTGTCGAGGACCTCATACAAACCCTTTATGTATTCGTGGCTGTATACTCCGCTGACGCCGTCCATCATCCTGTTCATGTCCCACTTGATGTAATCGACCTTGTTTTTGTCGATCAGATCAGAAACGTTCTGAACAATGTAGTCCCGGACTTCCGGATTGGTCAGATCCATCAGAAGCTGATGTCTGCCAAACAGCATCTCCCTGTCTTTTTCAACAATCGCGTATTCCGGATGTTTCTCGTAAAGTCTTGAATCGACGTTGATGCATTCCGGTTCTACCCATATGCCGAACAGCATTCCCAGATCGTGGATCTCTTTTGACAAGGAGCGTATGCCGCCCGGAATCTTCTTGGTGTTGCAGTCGTAGTCGCCAAGACCCTTGGTGTCGTCGCTCCTGCGGCCGAACCAGCCGTCGTCCAGCACAAACAGCTCCATTCCAAGAGAAAGACCCTGTTTCGCAAGTTTCACAAGCTTGTTTTTATTGAAATCCATACCGAAGGCTTCCCACGAATTGATCAGCACCGGTCTTTCTTTTTCTTTCCAGTCGGAACGGATGATGTGCCTGTTGATGAAATCGTGGAAGTGATGGGAAAGATCGTTCAGTCCTTTATCGGAAAAAGTCAGAACGGCTTCCGGGGTTTCGAACGAAGCGCCTTTTTTCAGTTCGTATACAAACCTTTCCGGAGAAATGCCGCCCTGTATCCGGTGGATTCCGTATTCATCCTTCGATACGCTTGAATAGTGGTTGCCGGTATAGACCAGATTAAAGCCCCAGGCTTTTCCGTAGTTTTCGTTCGTGTCTTTTCTCTTGACGATAAAACCCGGATTCTGCTTGGCGGAAGAGAAGCCGACTCTTGAACCGATGGAGCAGGTTCCTCTGTTGATGTCACGCAGATTGACGTGCGTCTCTTTGTCCCAGGCGCCGCAGAAGTCCATCATCTGCAGACCGTCTTCATACAGATCCAGACAGAAGGACATCAGTTTGTGCAGGAGATATTTTCTGCTGCTTTGATTGATCAGAACGGCTCTTCTGGTAATGACGTCTTCTTCCGGATAGATGGTGTAGTACAGATCCAGCTGCAGTTTTCTGACTTCGTCTTTTAAGTGAACGATCAAGGTCTTGTCTGCGCCATAGGCGCTTGGAAGGCCGGGAATCCTGACCTCGCCGTCTTTTATCTCGTAGGAATCAAACAGAAATTCCGTGGTATAGGAAGCGTCGTCTTTCAGTTCGATGGATGCCTCCTTAAAGTCGCCTCTGCCGTAGCTTCCGTATTCCTGGGCCACCTGATCCAGAGAATAGGAAGGGTCCTCCTTATACAGGATCGTAGCTCCATAGGCAAGACAGCGTTTCAGTGCCAGTTCTTCGCCGTCTTCAATCCTGACCCGGCACCCGTAATGGAGATGTTCCAGATGCTTATACTGATTGACATAGAAAAAATAAGAAGTGTTTCTGGTGCTAAGTAAAAACACGTTATCTTTGACTTCGATTGTGTTCATTGATCTGCCCCCATATCTAAATATTATTTTATCAGTTTAAATAGACAACAGATACAGAAAATGGATAGATAGTATAGGATAAGGGTACCGGAAACAAGTATAATAAAGACAGAAGAGTGAAAACATGGAAAAGATGATCTTTTTTGATATCGACGATACCCTGTATGATTTGGCGGAACCGTTTCGTAAAACGTTTGACGTTTTCTTTAAAAACGGTCCTGTTCTGCCGATGGATGAACTGTTTCTCGCGTTCCGAAGACACGGAGAAGTCTCCTTTACGGCCGTCGAAAACGGACGGATGACAATGGCGGAGATGTACTGCTACAGACTGCAGAAGGCGTTTGAAGAATACGGAATAGAGCTTAGTGACGAACAGGCGCTGGCGTTTCAGAAAACCTATCAGAAACATCAGTACCGGATCGCCCTGTCGGAAGACATGAAGAGTTTCTTTGATGAATTCGGCACGGAAACAACGTTTGGCGTACTCTCCAACGGTCCTGCGGAACATCAGTGGGATAAAGTGAAGTCTTTGGGACTGCTGCATTGGATCAAAAAAGAAAACATCGTCATTTCCGGAGATGTCGGAGTCGTAAAGCCGGATGAAAGGATCTTTAAGATCGCAGAAGAAAAGGCCCAAGACAAAGAAAAGTGGATGATCGGTGACTCGTTTGAAAGCGACATCATCGGAGCGCACAGGGTCGGATGGCGTTCCGTCTGGATCAACAGACGAAGACGCAGCGCAAAAGACGAAAACATCGTTCCGGATTACACGGCATATTCCGAGAAAGAGATGATCGACATACTGAAACAGATCATCGAAAGGAAATAAAAAAATGAAAAAAGTCAGACAGACGCAGATCTATGTAGGGTTGAACGATTCCGATACCTATCAGCAGAAATTCGAGACCGGTAAATATGTATCGATCTTAAAGAAAGTGTGTCGGGGATATCATGTGGCCTTTTCCATGAGTCTGATCAACGGCGGCTACTTTCATGACGATGGGACTTACGTGGAAGAGAACAGCTTGATGCTGACGCTGCTTGATGTGGACGAACAGACGATAGAAGAGATCGCCAAGGATCTTTGCGCCTTCTTTAATCAGGAAAGCGTCATGGTCAGCACCAGCGAAGCGGAAGTGCGTTTTGTGAAGGAAAGCATTGAATGATCCGCATTAGCATCCTTACGCTATGCCCCGAGGAATTCGCTTCCTTCCTGAAGACTCCGCTGATCGAAAGAAGCGTTTCTTCCGGAATCCTGAACACAGAGATTATTGATATCCGGGACTATGCGCCCGGAAGTTTTCGTAAAATCGACGATTCGCCATACGGCGGAGGAGCCGGAACCATCCTGAGGGTTCAGCCGGTAGAAGACGCCTTGAAGGACGTCTGTAACGAAAACAGCCACGTCATCATAACTTCTCCGATAGGAAAACCTTTTAAGCAGAAAGACGCCGGACGTCTGTCGAAAATGCCGCACCTCGTTCTGGTGTGCGGACATTATGAAGGGTATGACGCCAGAATCTATGATCTCGGGGACGAGATGCTGTCGATCGGCGATTACATTTTAAGCGGCGGAGAACTTCCTGCCATGGTCATCACCCAGGCGGTAATGAGACTGGTGGATGGAAGCATGAAGAAGGAAAGCGTTATCGACGAATCTTTTGCCGAAGAGCTGCTTGAGTATCCGCAATACACCAAGCCTGCCGACTACAACGGGAA
>JAFONG010000051.1 GCA_017418585.1 Erysipelotrichaceae bacterium
ATGGAAAACAACACCTACGGATTCACTGCCTACTCTGTCGGCTACAACGTATCGATGCTGGATGTTGCACCGGATGTAGCGCTGACTTCTGCAGGCAACGTCTGGGAGAAATACTACACCTACGCTTTCCAGTGCTGGAAGAACGGTGAAGAGATCATGACCGACTGGTCTGAGGGCTACAAGACGGATGCAGTCGAGATCACTCCATTAGGCAAGGCTGTCGCTGCCGGAACGCAAGAAGCTGTCGATGCCGCTGTCGCTGCAATCAAGGATGGAACGCTCCATGTCTTCGATGCTTCGACCTTCACGATCGACGGTCAGACTCCGACATCCATGGTTGCGGATGCCTTCTCGGATCCTGCTTTCACACCGGATACCGAAGCTCTGATCGACGGCTACTTCCACGAGTCTGAATTCAGAAGCGCTCCTTACTTCTCATTCAGAATCGACGGTATCGTTGAACTGAGTTCCAACTAATTCAAGTTCTATATTATGTTTCAAGACATTACAGGCTTCCTGAAAGAAGCCTGTAATGTTTTCTGTTTTCAGGAGGGTAATTATGAGTGAAGCGGCTGTTTCCATGCGTCATATCAGTAAGGCTTTCGGCAAGAAGGTCGTAGCCAACAGGGATGTCGATCTGGATATTTATCACGGGGAGATCCTTTCGCTTCTGGGCGAGAACGGAAGCGGAAAGACGACGCTCATGAACATGCTTTCGGGTGTCTACTATCCGGATGAGGGAGAGATTTTTATCGACGGGAAACCGGTCAGTATCGCTTCTCCGAAGGATGCCTATGATCTTGGCATCGGCATGATCCACCAGCACTTCAAGCTGATCGACGTGTTTTCCGCTCTGGAGAACATTCTGATCGGTCTGCCGAAGAAGTACAGCGAAAAGAACTGCCGTAAGGAAGTCGAAGACATCTGCGCCAGATACGGCTTTGAACTGGATCTGGACAAGAAGATCTACGACATGTCGGTATCGGAAAAGGAGACGCTGGAGATCGTCAAGACGCTTTACAGAGGCGCGGAAGTGCTGATCCTGGATGAACCGACGGCTGTTCTGACGCCGCAGGAAATCCGCAGACTTTTCGAGATCCTTAGAAACATGAGGGACGACGGCAAGGCGATTGTGATCATCACCCACAAGCTCAACGAGGTCATGGAGATCTCGGACCGCATTACCGTACTGCGCAAGGGTGAAAATGTCGGTACTGTCCTGAAAACAGAAACCAATGAACAGCAGCTGACCGAGATGATGGTCGGCGAGAAGGTGGAACTGAATATCGCCAGAGACTTTGTTAAAGACAAGGCAAAGCGTCTGGAAGTGAAGCACCTTTCGGTTAAGAACAAAGAAGACAAACTGGTCGTGGACGATATTTCTTTTGATCTGTACAGCGGAGAGATCCTGGGTATTGCGGGTATTTCCGGCTCCGGTCAGAAGGAACTGCTGGAAGCGATCATGGGTCTGCAGAAATGCGAGGAAGGTTCTTCCGTCATCTATAATTCGACCGCTCACGGTATCCATGAACTGGTCGGTCTTAGTACCAAGGAGATCATCCAGTTCGGTCTGCATTTGGCTTTCGTTCCGGAAGACCGTCTGGGCATGGGTCTGGTCGGAAACATGGGCATGACGGACAACGTGATGCTGAAACGGTACAGAAAGGGCAGCGGTCCTTTCCTGCATAGGAAGCAGCCGGAAGCTACGGCTCAGAAGATCAAGGATGAACTGGGCGTCCTGACTCCGGATCTGGATTATCCGGTCAGAAGACTTTCCGGCGGCAATGTGCAGAAGATCCTGGTCGGCAGAGAGATCAACAACAAGCCGACTGTTCTGATGACGGCTTATGCGGTCAGAGGTCTGGATATCAATACATCTTATGCGATCTATAATCTTCTGAATGAACAGAAGAAGAAAGGTGTTGCGGTCATCTACGTCGGTGAGGACCTGGATGTCCTGCTTGCCCTGTCGGATCGGATCATGGTGCTGTGTTCCGGTAAGCTCAACGGAATGCTGGATGGCAGAAGCGCTTCGAAGGAAGAAGTCGGCTATCTGATGACGCATCTGAAGGAGGAAGCCTAATGGAAAAGAAGAATCACAGGGAACCTCTGTTCCATATCATCAAGAAAGATGAAGCTACCATTCCGGTAAAGATCCTTACCGTACTGCTGGCGGTACTGGCAGCTTTGCTGGTATCGGCTTTATTCATCAACTTCGTAACGAAACTGGATCCGATCAGCGTCTATCAGTCGATGTTCAAGGGTGCTTTCGGTACACCGAGAAGGACCTGGATCACGGTCAGGGATACCTGTCTGCTGCTGCTGATTTCCGTATCGTTGACTCCTGCATTCAGAATGCGTTTCTGGAACTGCGGTGCGGAAGGTCAGATCCTGGTCGGAGGTTTAAGCACGGCTGCTTTGATGATCTATTTCGGGGAGAAGATCCCTACGGCACTGCTGCTAATGATCATGCTCGCGGTATCGGCACTGTGCGGTGCGTTGTGGGCTTTTCTGCCGGCCGTATTCAAGGCAAAATACGATACGAACGAAACGCTGTTTACTCTGATGATGAACTATGTGGCGATACAGATCGTCGAGTTCTTCGTGGACTTCTGGGACAAGAAACAGTCGCACTCCGTCGGCATCATCAACATGAATTCGATGGGTGGATGGTTCCCGAAGATTTTCGGTCAGCAGTACATCCTGAATGTGCTGATCGTCGTGGTTATCACCGTTGCCGTATACATCTACATGCGTTATTCCAAGTACGGATATGAGGATGCGGTTGTCGGAGAATCCGTCGCTACCGCCAGGTATGCAGGCATCAACGTTCCGAAGGTCATCCGGAACAACGTCTTACTTTCCGGTGCGATTTCCGGCATTGCGGGATTTGTGGAAGTTGCCGGCATCTCCCATACCATTTCGAAAGAAACGGCCGGAGGAAGAGGCTTTACCGCCATCATCGTGTGCTGGCTGGCGAAATTCAATCCGCTGTCCATGATCCTGATTTCAGCCTTCATCGTCTTCCTGGACAAGGGCGCATCCCAGATCTCCAGCGACTTCGGCTTGAACGAATACGCTTCAAATATCATTACCGGTATTATCCTGTTCTTTATCTTAAGTTCGGACTTCTTCAACAATTACCGGATCACGGTTAAGAGAAACAGAAAGGAAGGTGACTAGGATGAGTGTTGCTCAAATCATTTCCTGGTTCGTGGCAGCGATCACGTTCGGTACGGTGATCATGTACGGATGTATCGGCGAGACGATCAACCAGAAGGCCGGAGGACTGAACCTCGGCGTTCCCGGCGTAATGCAGATCGGCGGCATTGCGTCTTTGGCCTGTGCCTTTATCTATGAAAGTTCTGTTGTGCAGCCTAGTGCCTTTGTCGGCATGATCCTTTGTCTGCTGAGTACGCTGATCGCTTCGGCTCTGGCCGGCTTGCTTTACGCTTTCCTGACGGTTACCCTGAAAGTCAATCAGAACGTTACCGGTCTGACTTTGACGATATTCGGAACCGGTGTTGCCAACTTCTTCGGCGGAAACATGATGAAACTATCAGGCGGTGTCGGAACGATTTCGGTCGCAACGACATCCAGCGCTTTCAGAGCGAAGCTCCCGTTCCTTTTCGGAAAGTTCGGCGCTTTCGGTTCTATCCTTCTGTCTCACGGATGGATGGTTTATGTCGCACTGATCCTGGCCTTCCTGGTGCAGTATTTCCTGAACAGAACCAGAACGGGTCTGAATCTTAGAGCGGTCGGCGAGAATCCGGCTACGGCGGATGCGGCCGGCATCAACGTTACGAAATACAAGTATCTGGCTTCTCTGGTCGGATGCATGATCTGCGGTCTGGGAGGTCTGTTCTATGTCATGGACTACATTAAGGGAACCTGGGCCAACGACTCGGCGATCGAAGCTCTGGGCTGGCTGGCGGTAGCGCTGGTCATCTTTACCAGCTGGAAACCGAAGAACGCGACCTGGGGTGCCTATCTGTTTGGTCTGTGCTACTGGGCCTACATTTACATTCCGACGGGATTCTCCCGCTTCCTGGCAGCCAGAATGAAGCTGCAGAGTGCCACATACATGCAGAACCTGTACAAGATGCTGCCGTATGTCGTTACGATCGTCGTACTGTGTGCGGTGTCCAAGAGAAAGAAGAAAGAGAATCTGGCGCCTTCTTCGCTTGGTTTGAGTTATTTTAGAGAAGAAAGATAAGAATGATGGATACAAGAAAAGCGGGAATCAAGATGTGTCTCATGATGGGCGGAACGATCAGTTTCGTCAATTCGCTGATTGGAACACTGAGTTCCGGAAGGTTTACGCTTGGCGGATTTCTGTTGAGTTTTCTGGTCAGTTTCCTGGTCAGCTTCGGTCTGGGCCTTCTGGTTCCGATAAAAAGGATCAGCGATGCACTGATACGGAAGATGGGACTAAAACTAGGGACATTGAAAGCCAGACTGCTGGAAGCGCTGGTATCGGATCTGGTTTATTCTCCGCTCATGACGTTCGTGATGGTCTATCTGGCCTACTCGCAGGCTGTGGCGCATGGCGCAAGGATCGCATTTGGACCGATGCTTCTCAAGTCGGAATGTATCAGTTTCGTTTCGGCATTCATCCTGAGTTTCGTGCTGTCTCCCATCTATTCGAGACTGGCGTTCAGGAACATAGAAAGATAGATAAAACGGCTTGAAGAAGCCGTTTTTTATTTGCCTGGGAGTTACCCGATATATTCGAAATGATTGTAAATAATTATTATATAGTGTAAAATTACACTATAAGGAGGACTATGGACAGGAAAGAGTTTATTCAAAGAATATCCAAAAACTGCAAGCTGATCCGTACGGAATACGGCTATTCGCAGGATCAGATGTCCCTGGCTATCGGTGTATCCAAGAAGTCTCTGGTAGAAACAGAAAAAGGAAGAAGACTGCTGGGCTGGAACGAAGCGGTAACGGTCGCAACCGTTTTTGCCGGAAGCAACATCCTGCAGAACGAATTCGGGGGAGAACTCTCGGATATGATCCGTGCCATTGCCTTTGATCATACCGATGTCGTCTATCCGCAAACCATGGGCGGCAAGATCTGGTGGAAAGTTATTGAAGAGATAGACGGCTACCGTCTTCAGCAGAACATTCTTTCGGGGCACTATCGCCTGCTTGATCCGCATGATGGAAGGATGATGTCTTCTTTTGATCTGGAAGAGATCCGTTCCTACATGAATACCCTGTCCCTGTTTGATTATGAAAACAAATAAAACGATCCGTTTATACAATATAATTCTGCCCATCTGGCTGCTGGTATGGTTTCCAAGCTGGCTGTGGCTGGGACTGATTCCTGCCAACTACCTGATCGATTATCTGGTGACTTATCTGTCCATGAAGAAACTGGGAATCGAAGACTGCAGACAGAAGGCTTCGAAACATTCCTGGAAAGTCTGTCTGATCGGTTTCTTCTCCGATTTTCTCGGTGCGGCATTCCTGCTTGGGGTTCTGTATCTGACGGACATCATACTGCCTAACGAGATAGGAGAATCCATTTCCTACGGACTGTCGTGGATGCCGAACCTGTATTCTATCGTTGTCATCCTGATCGCTATCGCAATATCCGGCGTATTGATCTATGTACTGAACAGATGGATGCTGAAAAAGGATCCGGAATTAAACATGGAACAGATCCGCAGGATCGCATTGAATCTGGCTGTCTTCACGGCTCCGTACCTGTTTCTGATTCCGTCATCGCTGATCTACAGGTAATTATGTTATAATAAACATGTTCCTTCATGAAGAAGGAACGACAGACTGAAGTCTTAGAATATAGAATCTGTAATGATATCACGAAGGTATCGTTTTTCCTGAAGGGAAGAAGGATACCTTTATTTATGGAGGAAAAGTTATGAAAACGAAACAACTGGTATTGGCTGCATTGTTTATTGCGATCGGTGTTGTTCTGCCGCAGGCGTTCCACACCATTCCGAATGCCGGCAGCATCTTTCTGCCGATGCATATTCCTGTACTGATCGCGGGTTTTGCCCTGGGTCCTGTCTTTGGAGCGATCTGCGGTGTGATTACGCCGATTCTTTCCCACCTGATCTTCTCGATGCCTCCTGCTCCAATGCTGGCGCAAATGGTCTGCGAACTGGCTGTATACGGTTTTCTGACCGGTCTGCTGAGCAGAGTGTTTGATGTCGGAAGCAATCTTGGAAAGATCTATGTCGTGCTGATTTTAAGCATGATCGGAGGAAGAGTGATCTACGGTCTTCTGAATTACTTCATTTTCAAGGCCGGTGCCTATACGCTGCAGATGTGGCTGTCTGCCGCTTTCATCAAGGCGTTGCCTGGCATTGCGATTCAGCTTGTTCTGATCCCTATCCTGGTCAGCCGTCTGAAGAAGGCAAACCTGATCTAAGTCCTATCAAAAAAGCAGTAGAGATACTGCTTTTTTTGTGGGAAAAAGAAAAGGGGATCGTTCGTTTTTTCATTCCTCTTACAGGTTAAAAGTATGCTATAGTTAGGCTGAAAGGGAAGAAGATGGAAAAGATCATTACAGAGAGAAAAGACAAGAGGATTTATGTGGATGGCGACAAGTGCTACAAGGTGTTCCGTGCCGGATACAACAAGGCCGACATCCTGAATGAAGCGCTCAATCACGCAAGAGTCGAAGAAACGGGGCTCCATATCCCGCCTATGCAGGAGGTCAAGATGATCGGCGACCAGTGGGCCATCGTTACTACCTATATCGAAGGGAATACCCTGGATGAACTGCTGGAGAAAAATCCGGACAGGGAAGACGAGTATCTCGAAAAGTTCGTCGACATTCAGATCGACATGCAGGGAAGAAGATGTCCTCTGCTGAACAAGCACAGAGACAAGATGAACCGCAAGATCTCCCAGACCGATCTTTCCGCAACTTTGCGTTATGATCTGCACAATCGCATCGAAGCCATGCCGCGGTACAACAATCTCTGTCATGGAGACTATAATCCGTCCAACGTCATTATCGATGAAAAAGGCGACGCGTATATCATCGACTGGTCCCATGCGACTCAGGGGAACGTTGAGGCGGACAGCGCCAGGACCTTTCTGCTTTTTCTTCTGGAAAACAAGAAAGAAAGAGCCAGAAAATACCTGGACCTGTTCTGTGAGAAATCGGGATGTTCCCGCAAGAGCATCCTGGAATGGCTGCCTATCCTGGCGGCTTCGCAGTCGGTAAAGGGACGCAAGAACGAGAGCGCCTTTCTGCATCGTCTGATTTTTATGGATGAGGAAGAACTGGAGAACTTATATGAACAGTAAATTTGAAACCAGAATACAGTATCTGAAATATCAGGTACTGAAAGAAGTGGCAAAAGAAGCCTGGCAGGAAGATCTGGTAGAGAATGTACTGGATATTCCGAGGAAGATCATTCCGGGTAAGACTCCGACAATGCGCTGTTGCGTATACAAGGAAAGAGCGATTCTGCAGGAAAGAGTCAAGCTGGCGATGGGCGGAAACAGAGCGAATCCGAACATCATTGAAGTCATAGACATCGCCTGTGAGGAATGTCCGATGGGCGGCTATGAAGTGACGAACTCCTGCAGAGGATGTCTGGCGCAGCGCTGCAAGGATGCCTGTGTCAAGGATGCGATCAGTTTCGATCAGAATCATCAGGCACACATCGACAAGACGAAATGCATCAACTGCGGTGCCTGTTCCAGAGCCTGTCAGTATACGGCGATTGTCAACCGGAAAAGACCGTGCGAGAACGCCTGTCCGGTCAAGGCCATTTCGGCAAACGAAGACCAGGCGGCAAGGATATCTCATGACAAGTGCATCAACTGCGGTGCCTGCATTTCCCAGTGTCCGTTCGGAGCGATCATGGATAAGTCCTATATCCTGGATGCGATCGATTATATCCTGAAAAGCGAAAACAACCAGAACTATAAGGTCTATGCTCTGCTGGCTCCGGCAATCGCCGACAGTTTCAGGGAAGTCAGGCTTGGACAGATCGTAAGCGGACTGAAAGAGCTGGGCTTCTACGATGTGATAGAAGTAGCCAGAGGTGCGGATATGACGGCTTCCAGCGAAGCCAGAGAGCTGGACGAGAAGGGTTTCCTGCTTTCTTCCTGCTGCCCGGCTTTTGTGGACTACGTCAAGACGAACTTCCCGGATCAGGCGAAGGATCTCTCCGACTGTCTTTCTCCGATGGGAATGATAGCGAAGAAACTGAAGGAAGAGGATGAAGACTGCAGACTGGTTTTCATCGGTCCGTGTACAGCAAAGAAGGCCGAAGTCCAGAAGAAAGGAATCAAAGAACTTGTCGATGTCGCCCTAACGTTCGAAGAACTTCAGGCATTGTTTGATTCCCGGGAAATCGATCCTTCTTTACTTGAAGATACGCCATTGAATCAGGCATCCTACTTCGGCAGAGTATTTGCCCGTTCGGGTGGTTTGACCGAGGCGATGAAGCAGGGACTTCAGGAGATCGGTTCTGCTTTGGAACTGAAGGCGGAAACCTGCAGCGGTATCGACATGTGCAAGGTTGCCTTGATCAAGAAGGGAAGAGGCATGCTGAACAGCAACTTCGTGGAAGGCATGGCATGCAATGGAGGATGCATAGGCGGTGCGGGAACGCTGCAGAAATTCGGTATCAAGAAGGAAAGAGTCGACGAGTATGCCAATACGAGTCCATATCAGACGATTGGCGAAAGTCTGAACCGGGAACGATGAATTACCTCAGGAAATACTGTACGCCAAAAGGGTTTTCCGATCTGATCATGGTCAGTAACGGAACCTATCTGACCGGCCTGTGTTTTGAAGGATCCAAGGATTCGGAAAACATCGGCGGAGAAGAAAAAGATCTGCCGATATTTGAAGATACCGCAAAATGGCTGGATCTGTATTTCCAAGGCAAGGAACCGGATTTCCTGCCTGCATACAGGATCGATTATATTAGTACATTCAGGAAAGACGTCGGTGATCTGATGGAGAGGATTCCTTACGGGAAGACGTTAACATACGGCGAGCTGGCGCAGGTGATTGCCAGGAAAAGAGGCATCGAAAAGATGTCGGCACAGGCCGTAGGCAACGCGGTAGGAGCCAATCCTATCTGCATCATCATCCCGTGCCACAGAGTCATGGGAAAAGATGGAAATCTCACCGGATACGGAGGAGGACTTGAAAACAAGCTGGCTCTGCTGAAGCTGGAAGGAATCGATACAACGAATTATCATTATCCAAAATAAAAGGTCCCATTCAGGACCTTTTAATGTTTACTGATAACGGTCGATCATGTCTTTCATGATCCGGTAATAGGCATCCAGATGAATTCCCACCGCAACACGGGAATTCTTTTCTTCCGCGTCATAGTCGGCTATCGTCTGCCCTCTATTGTAGACATCGCCGTCGACCACATAAGTATAGGCATCTTTCCAGATCATGACATCATCGGAAACAAGGGAAGAGATCGCGATCGCATCATGCATCGCTTCGCCGTTACGGAAGTCGATCAGCCTTCTGATCACATCTTTGACGTCTTCTCTGACGTTTTCACTTGTGCCTTCAAAGATCGTCTGCTTCAGAGGCGCCGTTCTGGTAACGTTCAGACCGACCATGTCGATCGGGACACCTGTCGCAAATACGATCTTTCCGGCTTCCGCATCATGCCAGATGTTTGCTTCGCCATACTCGGTTACGTTTCCTCTGTCCAGGGAACCGCCCATCACAACGATCTTTCTGATCATCTGGCTGAGATCGGGATATTTCTGGAAAGCCATGGCTAGATTGGTTTCCGGACCGACCGTAACCAGAACCAGTTCTCCCGGGAAGAGCCTTGCCTGTTCATAGATCTTGTCCCAGGCAGCCAGAGGATCGGGTTTCCTGTCGCTGTGCGGTATTTCCACATCACCCAGTCCGTTGGCACCGTGGAACTTGGCAACCGGCTCATCGAATTCATTTGTCAGATACCTGTCGGCTCCCCTGCCTACCGGAACATCCTCGCGGTGCAGCAGCTTCAGAATATCCAGAGCGTTTCTGGTAGTAACATCGGTTGAATTGTTTCCGCCGATCGTAGTGATCGCCCTTAGGTCGAACAGTTCCGGGAAAGCACAGCCGATGGCGATGCAGAAAAAGTCGTCTACACCTGGGTCGGTATCAATGATGATAGGGATTCTTTTGTCTTTGTTCATGGTTTCCTCTCTTTCGGATATGTTAATCGATTCCAAACAG
>JAFONG010000052.1 GCA_017418585.1 Erysipelotrichaceae bacterium
AAACGGTAGGCGTTCTGTCCTCCTTCCGCCATCATCCGGATGTCTTCTTCGTAATGATGGTAGTGGTCGGAAGCGACATCGCCGTTTTCCAGATGATTATCGTGAAGATACCTGTCCCACATGGATTCCGCTTTTTCGTCGACGTTCCAGGCTCCCTCGCACTGATAAGAAGCAGTGGCAGAACCCCAAAGAAATTCTCTTTTCTTCTTCACGTTCTTTTTCATATTCCTATTCTAAACACAGTTCAGCAAAGTTTCCGTTTTCTTTTTTCACAGCACTGTGAAGTCGCTGAACAGACTCGATTGTTTTCGGTTAGAATAAAACTATAGATAAGAAGATGCTTACATTAAGTCAAAGACAGTACGAGATCCTTTCCATGATCAACGGTTCCGATTCTTACGTGATTTCCGATACGCTTACGGAACATTTTCATATTACCCGCCGGACACTGATCAGTGACATCAAATACATCAATTCTCAGGGAACGCTGATTCTTTCTTCCAACCGCGGCTACCGGATTGCCAAAGAAAACCGGGAACTTCTGGATGAAGTTCTAATCTCTCATGACAAGGCGGAACACAACGGCGATTCCCTTCTGAAGTATCTGCTGACATCCAGAAAAGCCGTTTCTCTGGATCAGCTCGCGGAAGAGTTCTACGTATCGCCGACAACAATGGTCAAGTATCTAAATGCAGCCGGACGACAGCTTGCCGAGTACGGACTGGCCATACAACGGAAGAAGAATCTGGTTACGATCGTTGGAGATGAAAAAGGAAAGAGGAAACTTATGGAGAATCTGATCCGCAGAGAATCTCCCTACTTCTTTTCCGATATTGAGAATTTCAGTTCCTATTTTCCGAACATCGATGTCGGCGGCATCACCAAGCTCGTCCTGAACACGGTTGACGAATACGGCTATTATGTGCCGGAATTCTACAAGATCAATTTCCTGATCAATGCCCTGGTCATCCTGTCCCGCAACCCTTTTACAATCGATTTGAGTGCCCCTACGAAATCGGATTCGATCACGAAGTATCCGCAGCGGGTCATCGCTCATGAGATCGTCAATACGATAGCCGTAAAATACCATATGCATTACATCAATATTCTGGAAACCGTCAGAGAACTGGAACAGGCTCTCTACGGCTTCATTCATCCGAAGGGCGATGAAAATGCCGTTCCGACCGTTCACGATCTTTCCGATTCTTTCATCCGCACGATACGGAAGATCCTGGAAGAAGTCTTTGCCTACTACTATCTCAATACGATCAACTACGAGACCTTCCTGAACGTCTTCTGTCTGCACGTTTCCGAACTGATCAAACGCTGCAGCAACTCGATGAATTTCACCCCGGACAATGTTTCTCTTAGAACCAGGAGCCCGTATATCTATGAAATCGCCGTCAGTATTTCCAACCGCATCGCTTCGACTTTCCAGATCAGGATCCCCGAGAGCGAGATCAACCTGATTGCCGTTCATATCGGCTATTCCGTGGAACAGGCCGTAGCCAGGGCAAGCGTCTGCCCGATCGTCATTCTTACCGAAAACTACCAGGAAGAAGGCAAGTACATCGCCCAGACCCTTACAAGAAAACTGCCTTCTCAGGTACAGATTCTCGGCTTTTACCACTCTCTGGAAGACATCCCTTACAGAACACTGAAAGAATGTCTCATCGTCTCGACGATACAGCCGGAAGAGATGCCCGCAAATATCTACGTGATCTCTCCGTTTTTCTCGGAAAACGATCTTTCCTACGTATCCTCCGGTATCATGGAATACGTCCGGAAGAAGACCAACGACGAAGTCCGTTCCCTGATCAGCAGCTACTTGAGCGAGAATACTTTCTTTATTCTAGATCAGGAAATGTCAAAGGAGGAGACGCTCCGTTATCTTTGCGATAAGGCTCTGGATAACGGCGACGTCATCGGGGGATCCTACGAGCAGGTCATGGAAAGAGAGAGGCTTTCCGCAACCGCCTT
>JAFONG010000053.1 GCA_017418585.1 Erysipelotrichaceae bacterium
TATATTGTTAGACTGATTCTACAAATCAGCTGATTTTAACTATACTGAACTCCTTTAGGAAAATAAATGGTTTTGTAAACGTTTACATATTTTCACATAGTTACTTTTTTAACAAATAAAGCGTTATGAGATCTTTTCCTCAAATAAAAAAGGCACATCTCTGTGCCTTTACCACATCTCTTCCAGGTTTCCCTGATCCCGGTAATAATCGTCCATCAGCACCACGAAGCTCCATTTCGACCGTTTCAGGAATTCCTCGTAGGTAAAAGAAGAAGCGTGAAGATCTCCCATCCAGTAAGACTCGCCGATATAGATGTTTTCACCATCCATTCCAATGACGATCCCGATATGTCCAAGCAAACCGACAAAATCTCCCGGCTTCACTCTATCAATATCGAGATGATACAGATAAACCTTCTCTCCCAGATCACTCAGGTCATGCACACCGACCCTTGGACCCGAACCCAGATCGCCGCAGTCGAATCCCGCATTGTACAGGACCCAGCTGACAAAACCGGAACAGTCCATTCCGTTCTTGGAATATCTTCCTCTGCCGTATTCATAAAGACTGCAGCCCCAGATCTGCGGACCTGTCCTGCTTCTTTCGATTTCCTCTGTCTTGTATTCGCTCAGATACAGGCCTTTGTGGTAGTATCTGCCTTCTCCGTCTATTCCATAGCCGTTACTCATCCTGCCATTCTCGAAGAAATAGTTCAGCTTGTAAGGAAACCTCAGCAGCAGGAATCTGGCAGCCGCAACGACCCCTGCCCGGCTCTGATAACCGGCCTGCCTGACTTCATATTCCAGAACGCTGTCTAGATATTCGTTCTCCTGAGCCGTATAGGCTTCACAGGGAAGAAATTCCTTGCTGGATATAACAGGCATTGTGTATAGATCCGATACGTGTACCAGATAGCTGCTGCAGTCTCCGATGATCCGGATGGTACCGTTCTGCAGCCCGGTGATCGTATTGTTTCTGATGGAAACGACTTCTTCGTTCTGACTGATGTACACCCCTTCAGGAAGAACGTACTGTTCTCCGATGGCCAGATAGATTTCATCCTCAAACGTCAGTCTGCATACCGCCGCTTCTTCAGCTGTTCCGGTATCCGCTGCGGTTTCCGTCTGAACAGGAACCTCAACAGGCGCATTGATTCTGGCATATATATGAAGACCTGCGATAAATAAAAAAATGCACATCATCTGCAGGAATACCTTTACATCATAACGTTCTTTCATATGGGTACATTATATGATAAGGTGCCGGAAAACAGAAGAATTATGAATCATATAAAAACAGGTTCTAGACCTGTTTCATGATTTCTTTTCCCATGTCATACTTGTGCTGTTCCGGTATGGTAAAGATGATATGAATATCATCATCGGGGTGTTTCTCTAACCATCCTTTACAGGCTTTTAGAGCCGTTTTCCAGGCTTTTTCCAAAGGATAACCGTAGATGCCTGCCGAGATCAAAGGAAAGGCTACGGACTTTACAGAGTGCTCTAAAGCCAGACCCAGAGCGCTGGTGTAGCAGGAATAGAGAAGCTGTTCTTCCCCGTGTTTTCCATCCTGATAGATCGGTCCAACAGCATGGATGATGTACGGACACAGATCGAATCCCGGCGTGATGACGGCGCTTCCTGTCGGACATCCGCCTATCCTGCTGCAGGCTTCCTGAAGCTTATCTGGACCTGCGGCATTGAAAATGACGCCGCATACTCCTCCTCCCTGCATGAGCCGGGAATTGGCTGCGTTGACGACGGCCTGCGCTTCTGTATTAGTGATGCCTGTTTTTCTGATCTCTATCATGTATTGACCTCTGATTTTTAATTATTGAATGATGCGCTAGGATTAATGAAAGACGTTCTGTATCAGCAGCATGTATGTTACGGTTCCTGCAAGAATGGACAGGGCGGCAGAATGTTTCCATCTGTGACACAGGATGACGGCAAAGGAAGCGATAAGCTCCGGAAGGAAACCGCTGAGTGAAGCAAAATGTACATCCTTCAGACAGTAAACCACCAGCATCGCCATTGTACAATACGGCAGTACGCTTCCCAGATACAGGACCGGTTCCGGCGTCTTTTTCCGGAACAGAACAAAAGGCATAAAACGAATGGCGATCGTGGTAAGCGCCATTGTTGCAATCAGCAGCCAGCTATGCATTGTCGTTCCTCCTGATCCTTTTCAGGATAAACAGCATAATCGTGATGAAAACCATGGACCAGATCAGGAAGTCGTTTTTTCCGAAAAGAAGCAGACACAGAAAACTGATCAGGAACGACAGTATGACGGCGGTATGATCCTTGCCTGTTTCCCACTGGTTCAGGACGATGACGATGAACAAAGCGGTCATGGAAAAGTCGATACCGGCGTAATTGAAAGGCAGGATGTCTCCCAGGACGGCTCCGCTCAGCGATCCCGTTATCCACCATAGATGATTGAACAAAGAAAGATAGAAACAGTAACTTTCCTTGTTCATGTCAGAAAGAGACTTGCTGCAGACGATGGAGAATGTTTCATCCGTCAGAGCGAAAATGTCGTAAAGACGGTGTTTCTTTAATGTACCATACTCTTTCAGCATTCCTATCCCGTAAAACAGATGTCTGATGTTGACCATGACAGTCATCAGGAACGTCGTAATCAAGGATGCATGGCCGGTAAGCAGGTCCACTCCCGCATACTGCATGGAACCGGCATAGATGAATACGGACATGGCCAGAGTATGTAAATAAGAGAAGCCTTTAGAATCCATCAGAATGCCAAAACCCATCCCGAGAACAAGATATCCAGGGAGTATGACAAGGGAGTCTTTGAACGCTTCTCTTGTTTCTTTCTGCATTAAGTCAATTATATGTTATTTATGCTCTGTGTAAGGAAGAAATGCTTTAGATTGCCGTTTATGTTTTCTCATTCTTACCTTTTAGAAGAAGCTGAGAATGAATCCTACGATCATCAGGATCAGCAGGATGTGAGGCGCATCAAGCACGCCATGTTCAAGACGGACGGTGCAGTGCATCTGTCTCCAGTAGAAGAACGTGTAGAGTGCGTAGCCGATAGAAGCCGAACCGGTAACAAACAGCAGTGTACGTAACATTTCATATCCTCCTTTTGCCTGTTTCAGTATAAGCTTTTATCTGTACAAAAAATACGCCTCTGCCTTACCGTTTACCCGTATGAAGTCCAGTAAGAAGGATGGGTCTGTCATGTATTCTCTACTCATAAAAAACCAGACAAGGTGTCGGCTGTAGTATACTTTTATTAAAGAGGGGGTGCATCAATGAACACTAAAACCATTATCATCTTCATCGCTGTTCTGTTTGTCCTTGACCTGCTGCTACAGCTCTACCGCGGCTGGAAAAGAAACGACCTATTCACGCAGTTAAGCAGATATCTTGCGGACAAGGACTTTGCCGCATTCGATGAGCTGCTGGCTTCCCCTCAGACAAAAAGGGTCTTGCCCCCTTTCAACATCGCTTTCCTCAAACTCAACGAAGCCCTGATCCTGGAAGATGAAAAGATGACGGACGAGTCCTTCGATTCTTTCAATATGACCATGACCAAGTCCCAGAAAGAAGTGTTGTACAAGCGGGGCTTCTACTACTATCTGGATAAAAGAAACAAGGATAAGACGGATCATTATTACGAACTGCTAAGACAGATGAATGTGGCTGACCTGCAGACTCTCGATGTCATGTACGATACCTACATTCTGAAGGGAAGCAAATATCTCGACATAATCAGGAACGCGGCTGAGAAAGCCGGAGAAAAGGAAAAGATGCCTTACTATTCCCTGCTGGCGGATATATATCAAAACATCGGTGATAAGGACAAGGAAAAAGAATACCGGAAAATCGTTAAAGACTATACAGATAAGCTGATTGGCAAATAAACATTTATTGCAGGGGAAACGACTGTATCCTATAAAAAACAGCCCGTTTAAGGGGCTGTTTTTTATTGGGCTGTTTTCTATTCTTCTCCTCTGGCTTTCCGGGCATTGGCCATAAGTTCTTTCACCCGGCTGACATCCACCTTGTTATAGAATTTGCCGTCATACTTGAGCCACGTACCTACTACGCATCCATCGGCTATCGACAGGATATCCGCTACCGTATTGGCCTTAACACCGTTGGAAGCGAATATCGGCGTATCCACCGCCTTTGCGGCTCTTTCAATCAGGGAAGTATCAACTGTTGCGCCGGCATTGTTTCCATAGACCAGCAAGGCCGAAGGTGCAACGGCAAAGGTCACGGATCTGGCAATATCCTCAATGTCCCTTTCGGCGATCTGTCTGGCTCCTTCCGGTACAAGCGTTGCCAGGGTGTAGGTGTTTCTGCATCCTACATCGGCTCTGTGTCTTTCAATCTCACCCATCTCATATACGGTAATGCCGTAGTCCCCAGCATAGGCGCCGAACAGCGACTCCCTTACAAAGGAAGCACCGGTAGCTGCTGCCAAATCGAAGCATTTATAAGGATCCATAGCGACATCCACACCGAATGGAACTTTAATTTCGCTTTTTAATTCGCCTATGATCCTGGCCATGGAAGCTACTGTAACCACTCTGACATCCGTTACATAGGGAATGGAAAATTCGTTGCAGAATAATACGGCATCGATGCCTCCGTCCTGCAGGGCATGCAGGTCTTCTCTGGCTCTATCCAGTACTGCCTGTACTCCCCCGTTCTGATCATATCCTGGATCGGTAGGCAGGGCTGCCAGATGGAGCATACCGATAACCGGCTTCTCCGTACCGAAGAGATCTTTTGTCCACATAATACAATTCCTCCTTGTTGTTTATATACTTCGGGCCACTTTGACAGTGGCCCGTGTGCGTTATTTTGTTTTTTTTGTCTTGTTTACAATACGCCTAAGAAGTAGCAGGCAAAGCCAATCACGAACAGACCGATAATGATCCTGGAGACCGGAGTGCCTTTTCTCAAGAAACCGAAGATACCTAAAGTCGTAGCCACACCCAGCAGGTTTGGAGCGATATCATTCAGGATATCCTGGATGGCAACATCCTGGATGACCAGCGGCGTTTCAATGCCGACATTGGTGATAATCATCGCGCCGGCGATCGTCATACCGATCAGGCCCAGACAATCTGTAATCTTATGGATGATTTCTGAGTCCGTAATCTTGTCCAAAACGTTTTTACCGACATGGTAACCCTGATAGAAGGTGAAGATGCCAATACCGGTAATATAGGCGCCATAGAACAGGAAGAACAGGAACGGGGCAAAGGTATAGCCATCAAGCGCCATATTGACGAAAATTGCCAGTAACACGACTTTGACTAACCCTTGCGTGATTGTGTCACCTAGACCTGCCAGAGGACCCATCAGACCGATTTTGACGTTATTGATAAGATCATCAGTAATCGGGGCTCCGTTGGCTCTGTCTTCTTCCATGGAAGCGACCAGGCCAGGGATGAATGCACCCCAGTTGTTCTCCGTATTGAAGAAGACCAGATGACGTTTCATAGCTTCGGATCTTTCTTCCTTGGTTTCATATAAACGGTTGATGACCGGAGCCATCGAGATGCAGAAGCCTAATGACATAAGTCTTTCATAAGACAGACAGACTTCAGTCTGGGATTCCCAGAGCAGGAAAGTCTTGATAAGATCACTTCTTGTTAATTTCTTTTCCGACATTATGCATTACCTTCTTTCTTTGAAAACATATTCCAATAGATCAGGACACAAGCCAATGCAAACAGGGCGATGCCGATCGTCGGCAATCCCATGTATCCGGCCAGGATATAGCCCAGCAATGCGAATGCTACATACTTCTTGTTGAAGACAGCCTTGAACATCATGCCGATGCCAAGTGCCGGAAGCAGAGTACCGACAGCAGCTAGACCGCCGTTGACCCACTCAGGCAATGAATTCATGAAGTTTTCAAGATATTCAGCGCCAAAGTATACTGCCAGGAAAGCCGGAACACCGTACAGAACACACGCCGTCAGCAATGGAAGAAGCCAGTTGTAGATCCATAAGCCTCGTGTTTCGCCTTTTTCGGCATAACGGTCTGCCATATGCACCCATGCGGCATTGATTGACATGTACAGATTGGTTGGAACTAGTCCCAAGGAACCGACAGCCACCGCTACCGAAACAGCAACTTCCGGTGACATGTGCGATACGATGGCAATTGCCGGAGCAATATAGCCGGCAAACACGAAGTCATAAGCCGAAACACCACCGACCTGAATCTGGCCCATGTAGATCAGCTGAATGGTAGCCGAAATCAGAACACCTGTCTGGAAATCACCAAGCAGCAGACCAACGATTGAACCAGCCACAAACGGCTGCATCTGGATGGTCCACATTCCCCATTCGCATGACCAGGACAGGGATGCGAACAGTGCAACTAATAGTGCTTTAATAAACATAGATCATTATCCCCCTTTCAAAATTGATCCAATGATATCTGTTTATCATCCGGTGTGACCTGAATATACACGTTAACACCGACATTTATCATGTTCCTGCAGGAGCGCATCTCATCATCACTCATCGAGATGTTTTTATAGACCTTTTTACGGTCTGCATTGGCTCCGATGCCTCCGATCTGCAGTTCCCGGAAACTGATGCCGGTATTGAAGATCTTTTCGGCTGTAGCCGGATACTTGACCAGAACGAGCGTTTTTACCTTGTCCTGATCATACTGCTTCGCCGTCTCGGCAATATTGTCCTCGGCACTGACCGAGAATTCCACATTTGGTGGAGCAACCATCTTCATGACGTTTTTCAGGAAAGAATCATTGGCAGTCGCATCATCAACGATCCAGATCCTTTCCAGGCCCAACGACTTGACCCATGCCGCAACGATCTGCCCATGGATAAGCCGGTCATCAACTCGAATCATATTGATCATTTTTTATCCTCCTTGACCGATCATCTTCTGAAGATCGACGATCCCTTCCTTGCCGATATCCACCGCCAGAGAACGCATCTCCTCGAGAGTCTTGCCTGGCATCTGTGTAGCTATCTCCAGCACCATCGGCAAATTCATACCGGTGATGATCGCTATCTTGTTTTTACATTCGTCATTACCCAGCAGACCTGATGAAATCATGAACGGACTGCCTCCGAACAGATCACATAGTATCAGCAGTTCGTCGCTGCCGTCGACATGGGCAATGATATCATTTTTATACTTATTCAGATCAACGCCGTAAGGCAGGGTCAGATAATCGACATCATCACTCTTTCCGGTAATCATCCTTAGCACATTGAACATTTCTTTAGCCAGATTTCCGTGGCTAACCAGTAACAGTTTCATCATTACCTTCTTTCCTGCCTATAACATATCAGGTCTATCAAATCGTGTAAAACTGACACATTTTATGACACATTATTTTTCTGTGTCTGTAGTATTATAGCCGATGTACAGTACTTTTTAGTGCATTTTTGTTTATAATACCTTCTATTTTTTTCTTTTGTGTCATAATAGTATCAACAGGATGACACTGATTTTCCAGACCGGCACACGCATTTTCCGATAAAAGAAGCTTTTAAAGGGGGAGCATAACACTAAAATGGATCGTAAAAGCAGAATAAAAGCCTATATCAAAGTCAAGACCGAAGAACTGGCAAAGAATAACGAACTGGACAACAACGGCGCGGATGCAAAGCTCATTTCCTATGACCTGAAAATAGAAAGAGCCAATGTCTCCAGAGTACTCAATGGACTATGGAAAGACGGTACACTCATCAAGATTGCCGGCCGTCCGGTCTTTTACCTGGACAGCCAGATATTGGCCGACCGTTTCCCCAACGTCTATCTACCTGCTTTTGTTCCTTTGGGAGAAAAGCTATCATCCTATATTGACGGACAACAGGATGAAATTTCCGTTTTCAGGCCGGCCGGAAGCGATCTGTCGCAGATCATCGGTTCTACCGGATCTTTAGCCGAACAGATCGAAAAAGCCAAAGCTGCCGTTTCTTATCCACCTTACGGATTGGCAACCATCATTTTTGGAAAGGCCGGCACGAGAAAAGCCAATCTGGCTAATGCCATGATCGACCACGCGCTGTCTTCCGGCATCCGGAACCGGGACTGTCCCTACTACGATATCGACTGTCGCAACTACGGCGATTCCGATTCCTTTGACCAGTACTTCTTCGGATACAGCGACGAACACAGCAAGGCCGGCAACGTCAAAGGCGTCCTACAGAAATGTGAAAACGGCTTTGTCCTGCTCGATCATATCGAATCGTTGTCTGATCACTCTATGGATCTGCTCGGAACGTTGCTGAGCCGAAACACTTATTCCCGGATCAATTCCGATGATCTTTTGCCTTTGAAATCGATGATCATCATGACGGCCAATCTTTCGGCGGAAGACGAAAAAATAGCCGGTCTTGTTCGTTATGTTCCGATTCAGCTGATACTCAGTGACCTGGACTCCCGTGGAGCCTACGAAAAACTCGAACAGATCATGCTGATGTTTTCTGAACAGGCGACAGCCATCGGCCGAAGCATTAAAGTCCGCAAGGATGTCCTGACGGTTTTAGCTTCAAAAAAATACCCGGGCAACCTAACTCAGCTGGATAACGAAATCAAGCAGATCTGCGCTAAAGCTTACCTGGTTACGGTTGGAACCGGCTCTGACATCGTCGATGTGACGATGCTGTCACTGCCGCAGGAACTGATCGAACTGTCCATTTCCGACATGGCTGAAAAGGATCAGGCAAAGATATCCCTGCTGCTGAATATCATCAGCAACGACTACCTGATCTTTGACCAAAACGGCAAATCCAACGACTTTAACTCTTTCCGGCAGTTCCCCGGAGAATCCGCAAAACACCTTCTGTCGCAGTTCGTTGAAGAATTCTATGTCGATACCGAATCAATGATCTCCTTTGATGACTATGCCAATGAAAACATCGTTGTACTATCCAACTGTTCAGCCGTACAGCTTAAGGCATTACGAACCAATATCGACCCTAAGGTATACCAGATCGTAACGATCGAGATCTTTCGTCATCCTTTCTTCAAGCCTCTGCAGGAGCACGTTGAACTGCTTTACGGCATTCTGCTGCACATTACCAACAGCATCGACCGTTTAAAACACCGCAGACCGGATGATGACAAACCTTCCATCACCAAGGATGTATCTTCCGAAGAATATCTGATGGCCAGACAGATCTTTGAAAAACTTGAAGCCGAATTCGGTTTCACGACCACCAACCGGGAAATCGACTATCTGGCATCCTATCTGGCCGTTACCGGAAAGTATCTGTCCAGATCATCTGTTGCGATTCTGGTCATCGCCCATGGCAACAGTATCGCTTCCGATATGGTTCGCTACATAAAGGAGAACGTAACCAGAGACATCTATATCGATGCCATTGATTTTAACGAATCCATGCAGCTGAACGACCTTCTGGAACTCGCTTGCGTAAAAGCCATCGAGCTCAATCAGGGATCGGGTGTCCTGGTCGTCTCCGACATGGAGCCTCTGACAACAGTTCATGAAGCCATCATCCGCAAGACCTCCATTCCGTCTAAGACCGTTCATCCGCTGACCTTAGCCAGTCTTGTAGAGATCGTGGAGAAGGAAGTATCCTCAATCAACGACCTGGATACCCTGCAGATCTCCCAGAGCGGACGTCAGAATTTCTCTTTTATCTCCGATGACCGCAACGAATTCATTAGAAACCTGACTGAAAGAGTAATCCAGAATACCACGGCTTTCATCGATTGCTACAAGGCTATCAATGTCCTGGACATCTGCCTTAACAACACCTTGGACGAGCTGGGCATCCAGTACAGCAATGACATCGCCGTCAAATACTTCTGTCATTGCGTAAGCATGTTGGAACGCGTAATCAAAAACGAAGCCTGGGAAAACACCAGACTCAATCGCTTCATGGCGGCTCATGCCTCGCTGATGAATGCCATCTCTCACAATCTGGAATATGCCAATAGTGTCTTCGGCATCAAAATACCTCAGACCGAACTAATCTACATAGCAGAAATGTTTATGCCGTATCTAGAATCGAAATGATTATGTCAGATTCTTCAGACCCAAAATACAATAAATCATGAAAGATGCCTAAACAAAAAAAGAAGAGAGGTCGGTTCTCTTCTTTTATGTTTCGTTTTCTTGACCAGTTTCTTTCTTATATTCCTCGTATAGACCGTCGTTCCCTTTGAGGTCAAGGAGACAGTACTTTCCATCTTCGATCAGAATATCGGCGGCATATCCGTTGATGACGACATGGCCCGTCTTTCCTCTTTGATGCAGAATCGAAAACAGCTTATTGAGATCGATCCCCATCAGAAGCCGCATCATGTGCATCAGGATAGCCCCGTGAGATACGACCAGAACGTGGTCGCCGTCATCCGCTTCTTCATAGATCCGATCAAGGATCTCTTTTGCTCTTGAAACGGCGATCTGCGGGTTTTCTCCACCGACATCTCTCCAGTCGCAATCTCCCAGTCTTCTGCGGTTGATTTCTTCCGGGTCATCGCTGATCAGGAAGCCTTCGTATTCGCCCCAGGAGATCTCCTTGAGTTTCTTGGTATAGACAAGCGTAACATCTCTTCCTTCCAGTACAATATGCGCCGTATCGATGCAGCGCTCGCTGGTTGAAGTGTATGCCTTTTTTAATGGAATATCTTTCAGCGCTTCTTTTGCCTGCATGGCATCTTCGATGCCTTCTTTCTCCAATGGAGAATCGGACCATCCCTGCATTCTTCCCAGACGGTTGAACAGGGTTCTTCCATGGCGAACATAGTGTATGTATACTTTTTTATTCATAGATCGATACTGCCCTATCCTTTCCTGAACCGTTTCATCGTTTATTCGTTGTCTGACAAAAAGATTTTATATTCATCCGTCCAGTTTTCCAGAGATGAAGCATCCCAGGATGAACAGAAGGATGTAGATGATGATATGCGACGACTGATATGTGAGCTTCCACAGCATACCGATGACCGAAGCGATCATGATGCCGCCGATGAAGGAACAGATAAAGCTGCGATAGCGGTCATAGAAGTACTTCATCAGTCTGGACAGGGACAATACAGCCGCAAGAAGTCCGATCAGCACCGGCAGGATGACTGTGAAATCAAGACCCGCAATGCCGGCGGTGATCTTCTGATACAGACCCATTACAATCAGCAAGGAAGAAGAACTTAATCCCGGTATGATCATCGACAGACCCCAGATGAAACCCGATACCAGATACCAGAAAACGTTTGCCCGAATATCGATGCTGTTGCTCTTGTCCAGGAACAGGAACAGCAGCGTGAACAGTACTGTCCATAGGATGACTCTATAGATTCCTTTCTTTCCGCTTTCCCTGTCTTTCAGGATAGACGGCAGCGTCCCGATGATCAGTCCGGCGAACAAGACCGTTGCAGGTGTTTCATATTTCAGAAACAGAACTTCAAGCAGCTTTGCCAGAAGGAAGAAACCGCTCAGCCAGCCAATGGAAAAAGGAAAGAAGATATCCGCATGTTTCTTCAGATTCTTTCCCGGATCCGAAAGAACTTCGATCAGAGGCTCGTAGATTCCGAAGGCAACGCAAAGAACCCCGCCGGATACGCCGGGCAGTATCGCTCCGGTACCGACGATCATTCCTTTCAGAAACAGCTGTAGAAATACCGTACGTTTTTTCATGACATACGGTTCCCTTCAAAATTCGACAGAAGCATATCCCTATTATAGAACCTTTCTACGGTTTCTTCTTAATAAAAGGATCCGTACGGATCCTTGTTTATTCATCTGCCTTGAAGTTGTATATAGGCTTGATGGTTCTGATGATGTCGGCAGTCGGAGCGATGTTTTTGACGATATCCTTCATGTCCTTGTAGGCCATCGGACTTTCGTCCAGCGTATTTCTGTTGACTGTCGACGAGTAGATTCCCTCCATCTGCTTTTTGAATTCTTCTACCGATAACGATCTGAAGGCTTCACTTCTGGACATGATCCTTCCGGCACCGTGCGGTGCAGAACAGTTCCAGTCCGGATTTCCTTTTCCGATGCAGATCAAAGATCCGTCTTTCATGTTGATCGGAATCAGCAGCTTTTCGCCTTTCTGTGCGGAAACGGAACCTTTTCTCAGGATCATGTTTTCGGTATCGATATAGTTGTGGATGGTAGTGAACTGATCCGCAACGGTAAAGCCCATTCCTTCGACTATGATCTGCATCATCGTCTTGCGGTTGATGTCGGCGAATTCCTGCATGATCTTCATGTCGTGGATGTAATCATCGAAGAGATCGCCGGTCAGGTAGGACAGATCTTTCGGAATGTCGTTGGTCTGTTCCTGTTTCATCTGCATCAGGATACCTTCAATCTCCTGTTTTCTGCCCTGAGACTTGAGATCGTTGATCTTCTTGCGTATCTCTTCCCTGGTAATGCCGTTGGTCTGTCTGTATGCCTTTGCCTGGTAGATTTCAGCCACTTCTTTTCCCAGATGTCTGGAACCGGAATGGATGACGATGTAGAGATTTCCTTCATCATCCTTATCTACTTCGATGAAGTGGTTTCCTCCGCCCAGTGTACCGATGGCATTCAGTTCTTTTTCCAGATGAGAAACGTCATTTATGCATCTTAGCTTATCGACTTCTGTTTTGTCGGCGTTAGGATGCTTCCTGTCTCTGACGTTCATTCCCGAAGGGATCTGTTCATGGATCAGCTGATCCAGTTTCTCAAAGTCGATCTCCCTCTCTTTGATCATGACCGTTTCCATGCCACAACCGATGTCGACGCCTACCATGTTCGGAGTGACGGCACCCTTCAGGGTCATGGTCGTTCCGATGGTGCATCCTGCTCCCGCATGAACGTCAGGCATGATGCGGATCCTGGAATCCCTGTATATTTCCATGTCACAAAGCGTCTGCAGCTGCTGCAAAGCCGTTTCTTCCACGTTCGAAGTATAGATGATCGCTTCGTTGTATTTCCCCTGTATTCTGTACATGATAACTCCTTTCTTAAGTCCGTCCGATCTTAGGACGGGCTTAAGATCAGACGGTTATTCTTTCGTATCTTTCCGTATTCAAAACCGACAGCATGTATTCATACGGTGTCAGACTGATTCCCTTGACCAGGGATTCGAATACGGCTGTCGACTGACCGGAAGCCAGCTGTACACCTTTGCGGTCAAAGGATGCATGATA
>JAFONG010000054.1 GCA_017418585.1 Erysipelotrichaceae bacterium
CATGAGCGACAAGACCGCAAGAAAAGCGAAGAAAACCTTGCAGCAGTACATGGACAATAACGAGGGTTTCCGCTTTGTACAGGACTCGCTTAATGAGCTGTATAAGGCAGACGACTACAACATCGAGATCGTTTTCTATCGCGACAAAGACAGCGACGACAAGCTCTTGTTTGGACAGATGGCGCTGTACCGCTACTACATGAACAGGTTCTGTGATGCCTACTACCGGCTCAGATTCGGCACAAGCGACGAAGACGAAGAGATGAAATACATCCTGAATACGGCAGAATAAAAAATACCGGTCATGACCGGTATTTTTTTTGTAATGACAAAGATGTTGTTTAGTCTTCCAGAGCTACGCCAGAAACGTTGTCCCTCTTTGCACATGTCTTACAGAGTCTGACGCGGTTAGCTGCGATAGCCTGTTCAACCGTACCGTATGTCAGCGTTTCGCTCTGGTTCAGATGTGAACAGTCGTCATGTGTATGATATACCTTGCCGAAAGTCGTCCAATAAACTGTTTCACCTTCCAGTACATCCATGGCAGCTGCCTTCATTTCTTCAGAAACAGGGTTCCAGTCGTAAGAAGCGACACCGCCGATCAGCAGACAGATAACTGCTGCGACCGTAGCAATCGTCTTTGTCTTCTTGTCCGCATCCTTGTTGGTTAAAACCAGGATGATGAACGGGAAGAAGCAGATTGCCATAGCAATCAGACCCATGTTGTTCCAGAGCCAGAATTTCAGCTGATTCTTTTCGGAAACAGGATCGATGTGATTGGCTTTCTTCCACAGCTGAGCACCGACGATTACGGCGATCAGATCCAGTACCAGGAAGCCGATCAGCTGAGGGATCTGAGCGATGAACTTGAGATCAAGCTTGCCCAGGAACACCATCAGAGCACATACTTCAAGAGCCAGAGCCAGGATCCAAAGAACTACTGCACCGAAACGGAGAGGTCCAGGATTGCCTACAGGCTTTGCTTCCTTGCGAGGCTGTTGTCTTGTCGCTGTCTGTGTGCTGTCGTCAGCGGCAACATATTTTTTGGTTTTCTTTTCTGCCATATTTTCCTCCTTAAAAATACTTATATTTATTATAATCTTTTTTTATCCAATATTGTAAAGTGGACATGGTTTATTTCCGCAGGGCATTCTCAGATCCAAGGCAGATCAGTATCTGGGAAGGAAGATAGAACAGCCACATACAGAACGAGATGATGTCATAATATCTTCCGTATGGCAAAAGGTTGTGCAGACCGACACAGACGTCGCAGCAGATAAACAGAACAAAACCAAGAGACATCATCTTCAGTTTTGGATTTGAAAAGGAAGACAGGGTATTTCCCAGGAGATTAACGAAATAGAAAAGCGTCACTACATTTAATGGATCAGTCTGTCTGTTCACAAGAAGCAGAATCGTTCCTACGACAAACAGCACACCTCTAGGAACAAGATATGGCCTACATCTCTCTCGATATAAATAGTATAGATATGTCATCTGAACCAGAACAAAGAAGCACACTCCCACTGTATAGTAACGGTTCAGCAGAAGCAGGAAGAAGTCGGAAATCAGTGTCAATCCGAACGCCAAAGCAACGATTCTGTTCCGCTTATAAAGCGCCCTGATAAAACACAGAACAATACCGGCATATTTGATCAGACTTGTATCATAAGCAAAAAGATCACCCGCCAGGAAACATAGGTAGATGATCAGTTCTGAAAGTATGAAACGATGGTATTTATTTGTATCCATAGAGGAGATAAATTCCTGATTATAACTATAATACGAAACATTCAGAAAAGGCAATTATTTTATTGAAATGGGTCGGGGATTTTGTTATTCTAGAAAAAATGGGTTTGCATTCCGGCGGGATCAGACTTGTATAGAAGGCATGAAAGATCCTCCGGCATGGGGGATCTTTTTCTTCAAAATCCATTGTAATTAGGGGGTAAAAATATGTCTGCAAAAATCCAGGAAAAACAAGGCTATCTGCCTGATGAAAGGCCATCTACAGGAAAACTGCTCCTTTATGCGCTTCAGCAGGTCATCGTCATGTTCCCTGCCACCATTACCGTCGCTTTGATCACAGGCTTTCAGGTCTCGACAACGATTTTCGCTTCCGGACTTGCGACCCTGTGTTTTATTTTGATTACAAAGCGCAGGATTCCTTTGTACTACGGATCTTCTTTCGCATATCTGTCTGCGGTATTCGCCATGGCCATGGCTGAAGGTACCGAGGAACAGATCGCACTGTGGAACGCGACAGGCGTTCTTCCTGCCGAGATCATTTCCAAGGCCCAGTTCGGTATCATCATGTCCGGTTTCGTATCGATCGCTGCCGGATTGATCGTAAAGAGATTCGGTGCTGAAAAGGTTGAAAAGTTCCTTCCGGCTTCCATTACCGGTTCTGTATCGATGGTTATCGGTCTGACGCTTGCGGGTAATGCGATGTCCGACTTCCTGGGCATCGGCGGAAGCATCAACGGTCTTGATGTCGTTCAGGGAAGCCCTGTTGCGACAGCCTGGCTGATTGTAGGCATCGTTACATTCCTTTCTACCTGTGTCTATTCCAGATATCTCAAGGGTCTGCTGAGTCAGCTCCCGCTGCTGCTTGGCGTACTGACGGGATGCGTTGTTTCCGCGCTGTTCTACTTTGTCGGAGGCATCAATCTGTTCCGTGCCGTTCCGGCCGAAGCACTGGCTGCATCTGCCTTCAAGCTGGGTGATGGATCCATCTTTGCCCTGCCGGCATTCACGCTGCCTAAGTTCTCATTGAACGCACTGGTTGGTATCATGCCTATCGCGATCGCAACGATTCCAGAATCCACCGCTCACATGTATCAGCTGGATATCTATGTAAACGACGTCGCCAAGGAAAAAGGCAAGGGTCATTACAATCTGGTCGGTCTCTTAGGCGAGAACCTGATCGGTGACGGTCTGTGCGACATGATCTCCGGATTTGTCGGCGGTCCTGCAGGAACCAACTACGGCGAAAACATTTCCCTGATGGCAATCACGAGAGTCTTCTCAGTACCGGTACTGGTAGTAGCTTCGATCATTGCGATGGTCGTATCCTGCTTCACTCCGCTGATTCAGGTCATCTACGGCATTCCTCTGGCCGTCATCGGCGGCATTGAAGTATACTGCTTCGGTGCGATCGCTGCACAGGGTATTGCGATCCTGATCGACAAAGGCGTCTCCATGTTCGATTCCAAGAACATTGCGGTCATCGCTCTGGTCTGCATCGTCGGTCTGGGCGGACAGTACGCATTCGGCGGAAACATCCCGTTCTTCAACATGATGATTCCGTGCGTTGCCGGTGCTGCGCTTTCAGGAATCATTCTGAATCTGATACTGACACTCGGAGACAAGACGCAGGCATAAAGACTAAGATATAATAGATTTAAACAAAATAATACTTTAGTTTTACGGCTAAAGTATTATTATATTTATAAACAAGGAGAGAATATAATGGCAAAACTGATGAGTGAAGTTTCCCGTACTTTTAACGAATATCTTCTCATACCCGGACATACGACGAAAAAGTGTACGCCGGAGAACGTTTCGTTAAAGACGCCGCTGGTTCGTTTTAAGAAAGGCGAAGAAGCGGAACTGACGATGAACATCCCGATGGTGTCCGCAATCATGCAGTCGGTATCCGGCAACAGACTGGCCGTGGCTCTGGCTGCAGAAGGAGGCGTGGCGTTTATCTACGGTGCGCAGCCGATCGATTCGCAGGCGGAAATGGTCCGTAAGGCCAAGAGCTACAAGGCGGGCTTTGTGCCAAGCGATTCCAACGTGAGACCGGATGCAACTTTAAGAGAAGTTCTGGAACTCAAGGAAAGAACCGGACACTCGACGATGGCGGTAACGGAGGATGGAAGTAGGGAAGGAAAGCTTCTTGGTATTATTACATCCAGAGATTACAGGGTATCCAGAACACCGATGGATGCCAAGGTGGAAAGCTTCATGACCCCGCTTGATAAACTGGTAACCGCAAAAGACAATGTTTCTCTGACGGCAGCCAACGACATCATCTGGGAGCATAAGCTGAACACTTTGCCTATCGTAGATAAAAAAGGAAATCTGAAAGCTCTCGTTTTCAGAAAAGACTATGAAACGCACAAGGATCATCCGAACGAACTGCTGGACGACAGCAAGCGCTATATCGTAGGAGCGGGTATCAATTCCAGGGACTACAAGGACAGAGTCCCGGCCCTGGTAGAAGCGGGTGCAGATGTGCTGTGCATCGATTCTTCGGAAGGCTTCTCCGACTGGCAGAAAGAGACTCTGGACTGGATCCATAAAAAATACAAGGGCAAGGTCAGATGCGGAGCCGGCAACGTTGTCGATGAAGAAGGTTTCAACTTCCTGGCGGATGCCGGAGCGGATTTCATCAAGGTCGGTATCGGCGGAGGTTCGATCTGCATTACCAGAGAAACGAAGGGCATCGGCAGAGGACAGGCTACCGCACTGATGGAAGTATGTAAGGCAAGAGATGCCTACTATAAGAAAACGGGAATTTATGTACCGGTATGCTCCGACGGAGGCATCGTCTACGACCACCACATCACGCTGGCTTTGGCCATGGGTGCCGACTTCGTGATGCTGGGAAGATATTTTGCCAGATTCGATGAATCACCGACCAACCGGGTCATGATCAACGGAACCTACTATAAAGAATACTGGGGTGAAGGCAGCGCAAGAGCGCGCAACTGGCAGAGATACGACATGGGTGGAAGCCAGAAGCTTTCCTTTGAGGAAGGCGTCGACTCCTATGTGCCGTATGCCGGCAGTCTGAAAGAGAACGTCCGTCTGACGACACACAAGATCCGTTCAACGATGTGCAACTGTGGCGCGATTACGATTCCGGAATTCCAGAAGAAAGCGAAACTGACGCTGGTGTCATCCACTTCGATCGTGGAGGGCGGAGCGCATGACGTGCTGTTAAAGAACAACGATGGAGGCAAGGTAAATGGATAAAAGACCCGCAAGCTTAAAGAGAATCACAACAAAGAAAGCCGCTGACAGGTTTATCGATCAGCAGATAAAAGCCATACAGGAACAGGTAGGAGACAAGAAGGTCCTGCTGGCGCTGTCGGGAGGCGTAGACTCTTCCGTGTGTGCGGCGCTGCTGATCAAGGCGATCGGCAAGCAGCTGGTCTGTGTACATGTCAATCACGGACTGCTGAGAAAGGGCGAACCGGAGCAGGTCATTGAAGTCTTCCGCAACAACCTGGGTGCGGATTTAAGATATGTCGATGCATCCAAGCTCTTCCTGAAAGAACTAAAAGGCGTCGATGATCCGGAAACCAAGAGGAAGATCATCGGCAAGGTATTCATCGATGTTTTCGCGAAGGAAGCGAAGAAACTGAAAGGCGTTGAATTCCTGGCACAGGGAACGATCTATCCGGACATCCTGGAATCCAAGGGAGTCAAGGCGCATCACAACGTCGGCGGACTTCCAAAGGAATTCGACTTTGAACTGGTCGAACCGGTGAAATATCTGTACAAGGACGAAGTCAGGATCGTCGGTGAAGCGTTAGGCTTGCCGAAAAACATGGTCTACAGACAGCCGTTCCCGGGACCTGGACTGGGTGTAAGATGTGTTGGTGCCATTACGAAAGACAGACTGGAAGCCTTAAGGGAAGCCGATGCGATCGTTAGAGAAGAAATCGATAAACTGAAGGACAAGCCATGGCAGTACTTCTGTGTCATTCCTGATCTGAAGTCTACAGGCATCAAGGACGGCAAGAGGTACATGGGATGGGCGGCAATTATCAGAGCCATCAACACCAAAGATGCAGTGACTGCCAAGTCCTATGAGATTCCGTATAAGACTTTATACAAGATCAGAGACCGGATCATCAAGGAAGTGCCGGGCATCAACAGAGTGCTGTGGGATTTCTCCGATAAACAGGTCAGTACAATCGAGTGGGAATAGACGCAAGTATTAAAAAGCCTTTATTTAAAGGCTTTTTTGATGGTTTTAGATTTTCTTGAGTAAAATTTGAGTAAAATTTGACAACAAATCACTGTTTTTTTACTGTTGTAATCAAAACATGTATGCGCCTTTTTCAAAAAGAAACAGCAAAATCATGGCAGCGCTATCATTTACAGTCTAAAAATGGATAAAAAAAATAAAAAAATTAGGTAAAACATACTTATTATGAAAATTTTTCATATGATAATATTTATTTTTATTTTTAAAGAATGTTATTATAAAAATGATAACGGAAAAGATTTCCGTGTTTTTGTGGCCTATAAAATCATATAGGCATGAGAGGGTGTTGTATGTTGAAAAGATGGTTGTCAATCGTATTAGTCACATTGATGTTCACCAGCAATATGCCAAGGAATATCAATGTCTACGCAGAAGAAGATCCGGTCGTAGAAACCGTAGAAGAATCCGAGGATAGCTCGGAAACAACGGAAAATACACCGCCGAAGGAAGACGCGGGTGGACAGGAAACGCCACCGGAAAACGGCGGAGGGAACGAAGATGCTCCCGAGATAGAAGAAGCAGTCTATATCGTTTATGAAGAACTGGAAGCGGTTCAGATTTTTGGTGCTGCCGCGACGTCTCCGGAACTGGCAACCGAATCCCTTCAGCAAACCACTTCGCTGGATAACGACAAGATCAATGAAGCAGTCGGAGAACTGTTCCGCGACGGTGATGCCGATGCTCCGGAAGACGACCCTCTTGTTCCAAGCATGGACGGCACGCAGATCGAAGACAATTTCGCTGCCAAGTGGATCACGGCCGATACGGTCGACAATGGCGATTCCGATCTGCTTTATTTGAGACCCGGCAATAACGACGCTCAGACGATGCGTCTGCAGATCAACTATGCCCTTTCCGGCGAACACAACTACAATGCGGGCGATATCACGATCACCATCCCGGCCTATCTGTTTACCGATCGCAACGGAAACAAGATAGGAACCGTTACCGTTCCTTATCCGGAAGATCCTTCCACGAAACAGGATTTCAACTGGAAACGGATCGGCGATCAGATCATCATCACCAACACCAAGAAAATGTCTGCAGCCACCAAAGGCTACATGCAGTTTGAATACAGCGGCATCACGCCTTCTCAGGTTCAAGATATGAAAGTATCCAACGACTTTACCGCAACCATCGAAGTCGTTACCTGGAGAGGCAACCTCATCGGCAGGACATCCAATGCTCTCAATGCCCAGATCGATACAGAAGCGCGTATCACCAGCGCCAACAAGCGCATCACTAGCAACGGCGTCAACAGAGTTCCGGCGTCTTCCATTCCGGCAAACCAGAGAATCGAGGGCGAAGAAGAATATATCGTAGTCGACTGGTATGTCTATGGCAACGTTTCCGCAAACACGCAATACACGTTATCGTTTACGGATTCGATCCCGATGGTCGACGGACAACCGGAATACAACGGTTTCATCATCGATACCAGTGCGGCAAGGGATTATCTTGATGAAGTCGGAACGTATCATTCAGGCACGGTCTATACCGGTTCCGCAGACGGACAAACTTCTTATTACAATGTCAGAACGGCATATCCTGCTTCACAGTTTGTGAAGGATACTGTATATGAATTCCATAACAATGCTGTCATGACGGTGACCGAGACCGACCCGGAAATGGCAAAGAATACCAATCCTAACGTTCAGGCAGTCGACCCCAAGCTGGTAACGACAGCTCCTTGTTCCGCCATGACGAGATGGAGTTTCCGCGATCCGATCTGGATCGATCCTCAGGGACACTTCTGGGCGAACAAGATCGGTAACGACGACAAGCCGAAAGGAAACCAGACACACACCTCATCTAACACCTATAGCGATACGCACAAATATAGCGGAGGATACTATGGCATCTATCCTTCCGCTTTGAACGAGATCAGAGAAGGAAAAGAAAGCATCCAGCTGTCCTATACGGTCAATAGCCGCGGCTATCTGATGCCTTGGACCTATGATTTTGACAACCTGCCATGGGAAGAACCGTATATCCGTTCCGTAAACAACTATTTCAAGCGATATCTGACCCTGACAACGACCGATACGGGCCTTAAGATCAACGGGGCGGCTTTGACGATCTTCGATGATTATACTTTCGTTTCTGTCGAGATTCTGGATCCGTACATCTATGACGGCGTACCGCAGAACGTCACGGCAGACGGCGATTATATCGCCAAATACGCCGAAGACGGCACGTTCAAGTATACGCGTAGCAGCGATCTGAGCAAAGCACCGGATATCAAGCTTCAAATTTTCCGCAACGGCGAGTGGGAAGACTATGCGACAGTCTCTTATGCGACCGGTTCGCATGTCGTGACGCTGGCAAGCGGCTCGACTACGACGAATACCGTCATTGCGGTCCCTGCCGATACGGAAAATATCAGGACGATCACGACGACGAATGTCGCGGCGATTGATTACGATATCCGTCCGGTCGTCAAACTGAAGAACAACGCCAAGATCAAGAATCTTGTGGAACTTGCGTTCAACCGGTCCAATACGCCAAGCATTTCCGTATACAACGGAGCATCGATGAACGTGGTATGCGAAGACGAGGATCTGGTAACGATTTCGGCGTCCGGATACGACTCTCTGCGCGGTTATACGACAGATACCTACGTCATTCCGAGCAAGACGGCGAAACAGACCAGAACGGATTATGAGAACCGCCTTGTAAACATACATTACACTGCGAAAGTGGAAGAACGTTCCTACATTCCTGAAAGGAGCGTTTATCTTGAGGCGATCGCGACGAATCGTCTGCAGCACGAGACCAAAGGCGTCTGGTATGACCTTCTGCCGGTCGGCGTGACTCCTTTGACCAACACGGTCAGACTGAGAAACAGCGACAGCAAGACTTATGTCTATACGGAAGAGAACTACAACGATTCCGGCAGGACTCTGCTGATCGTGGAATGCGATCTCGGGGTTTCTCCTACGACGTACCGCAGCGGCGACAACTTCTATTTCGAAGATGTTCCGACGATCGAATTCGATGCGATTTATACGTTCGATTCGATCAAAGACTATGGTCCTAACCTGCATAACGTTATCGCGTTCGAATCAGGAAACAGCACCTTGGGTTCTGTAAAGAATTATACCGGAGAGCCGGATGATCCATATTCCAACAACAACTCTTATACCTCCAGCGCTTTTGCGAATAAAAACGAAAAAGACTGGATGAAGAACCTGGACAAGCAGAAAGACGATCCGAATTTCGTTTATGCCGGCGCATATCTCACAGTCGATATTCTTGCATCTGCACGTACTTCGCTGCAGAAAGACGTCGATGTCAACAACGAAGGTTACTTCACGACAGGCGTTTACTGGGAATTTGAGGACCAGAACAAGCGTGATGTCTATGAAGGCGGCCAGTACAATTACCGTCTGGCGATGACTTCAGATACAGGTACCGTATCGAAAGACCTGATCCTTTATGATTTCCTGGAAGAATTCTATGCCAAGACCGATGAACACGATCCGATCGATATCAATGCGCCTAGATGGCAGGGATACTATAGAGATATCGACGTTTCGCAGATCGTCGAGGAAGGCTGTGCGCCTGTCGTTTATTTCAGCATCGAACCGAATCTGCAGATCACGACGACACCGACATCTTCCCAGGTGATTCCGGAAGTTGCCAACCTGGCAAACGAAGAGATCTGGGTCAAGGCATCGGATTATCTGGACGGACTAAGCGGTGAAGAGAAGATAGCTGCATTGAACAAAATACGCGCAATCGCGATCGACTGCAGAAAAACGGCAAATGGTCAGGATTTTGTTCTTCAAGCGGAACATACGATCGCTGCCATCGTAAGAATGCAGGCTCCTTCGGAGGAGATCGCCGCTCAGGCGATCGAAGCCAATGCGCATGCTTATAACAACGCCTATCTGCTTTCTACTTCGCTGGATGAACAGACGCAGGAGCAGATGGATTCCGGCCTCGTCAGAAAGGACTATACGAAAGTCGGTCTGATCGGATTGCAGCTGGATGTGAAAAAAGCATGGAACGATGACAACAACCGCGACGGTATCCGTACGGAAGAAGTGGTAGTCCATCTGATCGCGGATGG
>JAFONG010000055.1 GCA_017418585.1 Erysipelotrichaceae bacterium
GATACCCTGCGTTCTTACGGTTACAAGGGTCATATCGAAGTCATTCCGAACGGAATGACGGTAAAGGAACCGGATCCGGCGAATATTCAGCTGGCGAAGGAACATTTTGGCATCAATGACGATCCTTGTCTGCTTTTTGTCGGCCAGCAGAACTGGAAAAAGAATATTCTAAGAGTTCTGGAGGCCTGTAAGCTGCTGAAAGATCAGGGATTCAAATTCAATCTGATCCTGGCCGGGAAAGGTCCTCATGAAGAGGAAATAAAGAAAAAGATCGAAGAGCTTGGCATCGAGGAAGAAAGCCACTGCGTAGGGCATATTCTGGATGAAAAGCTTCTCTCCGGTCTATATCAGCTGGCTGAACTCTTTGTTTTCCCGTCGCTCTACGACAATGCTCCGATGGTGGTCCGGGAAGCGGCCAATGCCGGAACGCCTTCCGTTACGATCAAGGGGTCAAGCTCAGCCGAGATCATGAAAGACGGCATCAACGGTTTCTGCTGCGAAGACGACAGTGAAAGTCTTGCCCGGGTGCTGATAAAAGCCCTGTCGGATCCAAAGAAGACCAGAGAAATAGGCTTGAACGCAAAGGCGACGATCCCGGTTTCCTGGGACAAGATTATCGATAAGGTCCTGGATCGATATCAGTACTTGATCGATGAACACAACAAACTCCTGTAAGGGAGTTTTTTACTATGCTATAATTTTATTAATCAAAGTATTCATTAACAGGAGGATGAATCAATGGCTACACCACATAATCAGGCACAGATGGGAGAAATCGCTAAGACTGTGCTTATGCCTGGAGATCCGCTTCGGGCTCAGTTTATTGCGGAGACTTTTTTAGAGAACCCTGTACAGTTTAATTCTGTCAGAAATATGTTTGGATATACAGGAACCTATAAAGGAAAGAAAGTTTCTGTCATGGGTTCAGGAATGGGTATTCCTTCCATCAGCTTATATGCCTATGAACTGTACAAGTTCTACGGCGTAGAGAATATCATCAGAATCGGATCCTGCGGTGCCTATACCGAGGATATGCAGGTATTTGATACGATCCTGGCAACGGGAGCATATTCGGAGTCCACTTATGCCAAATGCATGATCGGGGATACGGAAATGATTCAGAAACCTAGCGAGGAGCTCAATGAGAGACTAAGAGAAGCCGCCGAGAAGCTGAATATCAAGGTCCATGAAGGACTGATCTGGTCGTCCGATGTCTTCTACTATGATGAGAGTGTTCTGGGGAATGCCTTGGAAACGGCCATGAAATACAATCTTCTGGCTGCGGAGATGGAATCCTTCGGTCTGTTTGCGACAGCCAAGGCTTTAGGCAAAAAAGCTGCCTGCATTCTGACCGTATCCGACAATATTGTTTCGCATGTTGAAACGACGGCAGAAGAAAGAAGGACCTGCCTCACCAACATGATCAAGATCGCTTTGGAATCGACAGAGGCTGAATAAGATGAAAGTGCTGAATTTTGGGTCACTGAACTATGACCATGTTTATGAGATGGATCATTTTACTGAACCAAAGGAAACGCAGTCTTCTTTATCATATGGCCGCAATTACGGTGGCAAGGGTCTGAACCAGTCTATCGCTTTGGCCAAGGCAGGCATGCCGGTGTATCATGCAGGCAGAGTAGGCAGTGACGGACAGGACTTTATCGACTATCTGAACAGATACGGCGTCCATACGGATTATCTGATGAAAGACGACAGTCAGGCTACCGGTCATGCGATCATCGAAGTCTGCAAAGGCCAGAACAGGATCATCCTGCACGGCGGAGCGAACCAGGCGATCGATGAGCAGCAGATCGACGATGTTCTGGAGCATTTCGGAAACGAAGATGTTCTGCTGATACAGAATGAAATATCATCGATGACTTATCTGATCAATCGGGCTTTTGAGAAAGGCATGAAGATCGTGTTCAATACAGCGCCGATGGATGAAAAAGTATTCTCATATCCGCTGGACAAGATAAGCATCTTTATCGTCAACGAGATCGAAGGTGCAGGTCTGGCAAGGTTGGAGACCAGAGATCTGGATGAGATCATCAAGGGTTTACGTGCAGTATATCCGAACAAGGAAATCGTCATGACGGCAGGAGAAGAAGGTTCCTACTACATGCATAAAGATATCCTGATTCATCAGGATGCCTATCAGGTAGAGGTTGTTGATACGACGGCTGCCGGAGATACCTTTACCGGTTTCTTCCTGGCGTCGATGATGAAGGATGGAGACGTTGCCGCCGCTTTGGATCTGGCTTCCAGAGCCGCCAGCATTACCGTTCAGGGAAAAGGAGCCGCTCAGTCGATTCCTGACATTTCTCAGTTATGAAATATGCAGACATGCACTGCGATACGGTAACGAAACTGTATCGGAAACAGGAAGAACTGTCTGAAAACAACTGCCATGTAGATATCCGAAAAATGCAGCAGGGTCAATGCCTGCTGCAGAATTTTGCGATATTTACAAAAACCGATGTACAGGATTCCTCCTTTACCCATCAGGCCATAGATTACTACTATGAACAGCTGGAAAAGAACAGAGATACGATCAGACCGGTCTTTTGTTATGAAGATATTCTCGAGAACGAAAAGAACGGCTATATCAGTGCGGTACTGACGCTGGAAGACGGCGGTGTCGTCGACAATGATCTGGATAATCTGAACAGGTACTATGAACGCGGTGTCAGGATGATCGCCTTGACCTGGAACTTTCCTAACGGTATCGGCTATCCTAACGTAGACGGAGAAACGCGTTCCCTGTATAGGATCGATACGGAACATGGCCTGACCGATTTCGGGATCGAATATGTAAAGAGAATGGAAGAACTGGGAATCGTCGTTGATGTGTCCCATCTGTCAGACAGGGGATTCTATGATGTTCTGGAACATACGACCAAACCGTTCGTAGCTTCCCATTCGAATGCCAGAAGCATCTGCAAAGTTGCCAGAAATCTTACTGACGACATGATCAGAAGGCTTTCTGAAAGAGGAGGAGTTACGGGTCTGAACTTCTGTTCCTCCTTCATTGAAGATCATAATGAAAAGATGACCCTGATTAAGGATATGGTAAGACATATCGATCATATCGTTGAAGTCGGCGGGATCGACTGTATCGGATTGGGTTCTGACTTTGACGGCATCGGCAACGATCTGGAAATCAGGGACGCTTCAGGGATGCAGCTGCTGTATGAAGCGCTGAAGGAACACTACAGTGTAGAAGATCTGGAAAAGATCTTCTATCGGAATGTTTTAAGAGTATACAAGGAAGTCTGGAAATAGAAAAATGCTGGTCTCTGCGTTGACGATTCTGCCGCCGATATTGCTTCTTATTTACGTATACCGCAAGGACAGAATCAATAAAGAACCTATAAAACTGCTGCTCCTTCTTTTTGCGTTGGGCTGTTTATCGGCAATCCCGGTCTACTATGTCGAGACCTATCTAAGTCTGATTCTGTACGGGAACGTTCACAACTATACTCTGTTTAATCTGATCGATGCGTTCATATGCGCTGCCCTTGTTGAAGAATCAAGCAAATATCTGATTACGAAGAAAGTCATATGGAATCACGAAGCTTTCGATTCTACGTTTGACGGCATGGTTTACTGCGCGTTTGAATCCATGGGATTCGCAATGGCTGAAAATATCGTTTATTTGTTCAGGTACGGCTTTTCCGCAGTCTTAAGCAGAGCAGTGACTTCCATACCCGGACACTTCTCTTTTTCGGTCATGATGGGCATATTCCTGTCCAGAGCAAAATTCAGTCGCAGGAAACAGGAAACCGAAAGGGTCCAGTATCTCGATTCAAGACGTAGCCTGTTTTACGCTCTGCTTGTTCCGGTACTGTATCACGGACTGTATGATTTCTGTCTGATGCAGGGAAGCAATATTCTTCTTATCGTATTCAATGTAATCGTTCTATCGCTCTACTTCGTAATTCTTAAAGTGATCGGCAAAGAATCAAAGGAAGACCGGCTATTCTAGAAACAATAAAAAAACGGGTTTCTGTTTCAGTTCAGCAATGACCCGTTTTTTTTGTTTTTTCGATTATTATTTAAACAGCTCGTCCGGATAGGTCCCGTCATCTTTCAGGGACTGAATCTTGGCAACGACGCCCGGCTTGTCTTCTTTGTAGGTTACGCCGAACCATGAATCTTCCGAAGTAAGAACCTTGACCTTGGAGCTTCCCTGTTTCACCAGAAGTCCCACATGGTTAGGCAGCAGAGCTTCGTATTTCAGCGGATTGTTTTCGATTCCCTGAGGAAGCTCGTTTCTGAAGATTTCCATGAATCTGTCCATGACGCTAGGCATGAAACCCCAGAAGTTCATGGATACAGGAGTGCCCATCTCCATAGGAACATATTCGCCGTTCTCCTCGTATTCTACGCCGTCATGTGTTTCATTCCATCTGATGTTCATGACTTCTCTGATGGATGCCAGATATCCTTCGTCATCCTTCTGACAGACTCCTCTGGTAACCGTACCGTTATCGCTTAAGGTATTCTCTACCTTGTATCCAACCATGCAATAGACATCATTGCCGATGCCGTTATGGAAGAATTCCATCGTCTTCTCGAAGGCGTTCCTTCCATAGAAGTCATCTGCATTACAGACGATAAACGGATCGTCCTTCAGGATGTCTCTGCACGACAGCAGGGCATGCGTTGTTCCCCATGGCTTGACCCTTTCTTCCGGAACGGCTATTCCGTCCGGCAGATCGTCAAGATCCTGGAATGCGTACTCTACTTCAATGAAAGGTCTTACCTTTTTTACCAGTGATTCTTCGAAGATCTCCTGGTGTTCCTTCTTGATGATCAGAACGACTTTTTTAAATCCTGTCTTGATCGCATCGTAGATCGTAAATTCAATGATCGGTTCATTATGGTTTCCGACACCGTCGATCTGCTTCAGCCCGCCATATCTGGAACCCATACCGGCTGCCAGAATAACCAATGTTTCTTTCATTATGAAATCCTCCAAACCCGTATTTATTATATAATAGTTTTAGATGAGTGAGGAGCAATAATATGGAAAAGTACATCTTAGCGATTGACCAGGGTACAACCAGTACACGGGCAATCATTTTTGACAAGGACCAGAAAGTCGTCAGAGTTGCGCAGAAAGAGATCACCAACTTCTTCCCGCAGCCGGGCTGGGTAGAACAGGATGCCAACGAGATCTGGCTTTCCACACTGGCGGTCATTGCCCAGGTATTCGACGGGGGACAGATCAAGCCGGAACAGATCGCATCGATCGGCATTACCAATCAGAGAGAGACAACGGTAGTATGGGACAAGAATACGGGTCTTCCTGTATACCATGCGATCGTCTGGCAGTCAAGACAGACTTCCGATATCGTTAATAAACTGAAAGAAGAAGGACTGGAGCCTTTCATCAAGGAAAAGACCGGTCTTGTACTGGACCCTTATTTCAGTGCTTCCAAGATCAAGTGGATCAGAGACAATGTTCCGGGCGTCAAGGAGAATCCTGATCTGATCTTCGGTACGATCGATACTTTCCTGCTCTGGAAGTTTACCTGCGGCGAGGTTCATGCGACGGATGTTACGAACGCTTCCAGAACGCTGCTGTTTAATATTCATACCCTGAACTGGGACGATGAACTGCTGAAGATCTTCGATATTCCTAGAGCAATGCTTCCGGAAATCAAGGCGACTTCCGGTGTTTTCGGTCATATCGATCCGCGGCACTTCTTTAATCATACCTGTCCGATCAGCGCTCTTGTCGGTGACCAGCAGGCCGCTCTTTTTGGCGAGTCGTGCTTCGAAAAATCCAATGTCAAGAATACCTACGGAACAGGCGGATTCATTCTGGTCAATACCGGGGATGAGGCGATCATTTCCAGGTATGGTCTGCTATCGACGGTAGCCTGGAAGATCGGCGATGAAGTCAAGTATGCCCTGGAAGGTTCGATTTTCGTATCCGGATCCTTGATTCAGTGGCTGAGAGACGAGATGAAATTCTTTGCCAATGCCAAGGATTCCGAGGAACTGGCAGCAAGCGTACAGGATTCCAACGGCGTTATCGTTGTGCCGGCATTTACCGGTCTTGGCGCTCCATACTGGAACGACAAGTGCAAGGGTGCGATCTTCGGCTTGACCAGAGGCACGAACAGGGGACATATCGCCAGAGCCTGCATTGAAGCGATGGCATACCAGTCAAAAGATCTGATCAAGGTCATGGAAGAGGATCTGCATGAAAAGATCGGCATGATCAAGGTTGATGGCGGTGCCAGTGTCAACAAGATGCTGGTGCAGTTCCAGTCGGACATTCTAGAGATTCCGGTCATAAAACCGCAGCTGGCGGAAACCACGGCATTAGGCGCCGCAAGACTTGCCGGTCTGGCTGTAGACTTCTATAAACGCGAAGATTTCAGGGACGAGGATGCCCTGGTCTATGAACCGAAAATGTCTCACGAAGAAGTCGAAGAAAAATACGGTAGATGGCTGGCGGCCGTAGATGCCACACTGAAGTTCTAAATAAAAAGATCCGGGTTAATCCCGGATCTTTAATTGTTTAAAGGTTTTTACCAGATCGTCGTGGATGACGATGTCGCAGTTGCTGTCGTAGGATGTTGCATCTCTATTGATAATGGCAAGATTGTTGCCGGAGAAGTAGCGGATGAATCCGGCGGCAGGATAGACGACCAGGGATGTTCCGCATACTACCAGAAGATCAGCCTGGGAAATGACTCTTAAGGCACCGTTGATGACGTTTTCATCCAGAGATTCTTCATAAAGCACGACATCCGGCTTGATGATGGCTCCGCATTCATCACATTTCGGAACGCCTTCAGACTCTATGATATAGGACAGATCAAAGAATCTGTGACAGTGCGTGCAGTAGTTTCTTAAGACCGACCCGTGCAGTTCATAAACATTCTTGCTTCCGGCAGCCTGATGCAGTCCGTCGATGTTCTGTGTCACAACGGAAACATCCTTGTAATCCTGCAGCTTTGCGATGAATTCATGGGCATAGTTCGGCCTGGCATCCGGATAGAGCATCTTTGTCTTATAGAAGTCGTAAAAGTCTTCCGGATAGTGCTTGAAGAATGTATGTGAAAGCATCTCTTCAGCCCGGTAGATGTTTTTGTATAGTCCGGTTGAAGAACGGAAATCAGGAATTCCGGATGCGGTAGACATGCCTGCTCCGGAGAAAAAGACGATCTTTTCGGCCTGATCGATGGCGTTTTGCAGTTTGTTGATCATACTATTATTCTATTGTATTTTTATGGCAATGCCTAGTGAATTATAGTAGAATAGTATTGTAGAACATCGGGGCAAGGTGCAATTCCTTGATCGGCGGTATACCCCGCGAGCAGAAAGGCAGAACCTGTGGGATTCAGGTGGCGACTGTACAGTCAGGATGAGAGAGGTTTTTTATTTTGAAGAAATATTTGAGTGTTAAGAATATCTGCAGTATTGCGATTCTGGGTGCCTTAGGCACCGTACTGATGCTGTTTGACTTTCCGATTGCCATCGCTCCAGGTTTCTATAAACTGGATCTTGGCGATCTTCCTTGTCTGATCGGAGCATTCTCCCTGGGACCTGTCCCTGCGCTGCTGATACAGATCGTAAAGATTCTGATCAAGCTGTTGCTGAAACCGACATCGACCGCATTTGTAGGTGAACTGGCGGCGTTCATTTTCTCTACCGTATACTGCGTCAGTGCAGCCTGCATCTACAGTCTGAACAGAAACAAGAAGCAGGCCGTGAAGGCTCTGATCATCGCTTCCGTCATCATGACACTAACGGCTGCTGCCGGAAACTATCTGTTTATCATCCCGTTCTATGTCCGTTTATACGGAATTCCTCTAGACGTGATCATCGGAATGGGAAAAGCCATTTTCCCGATCATTTCGAATAAACTGACGTTCGTACTGCTGTGTGTTGTACCTTTTAACGCAATCAAGGCGATCATCATCGATATCCTGACCATGCTTCTGTACAAGCGGATTTCTCCATTATTAAAATAAATTCTTTTAAAATGAAATATTCTTGCCTGTTTATATTTACGGGTATATATGATATAATCTTAAGGTAAAAATTTGGAGGTTTTGTTATGGCTAAATTAACAAGAACACAAAAATACGCGGATTACAGAGACTCTCTGACAAACGATAAGGAGTCTTCTTTATCTACGAATGATTTATCAAACTATAAAGACAGACTGGACAGTTTAACAGGACAGTATCCGGGTTCTCAGCAGCCTCAGCAGAACAGGCCGCAAGATCCGAAGTATTCCTGGGTCGATTTTGAAGAGACACCGATCGAACAGCTTGTCAGTTCTTTTGCAAACCAGAATAACGGAGGTTCTTTCGATTGGACCGATCTGCAGGAGATGCCCCCCAAAAGCGAAAACCAGCAGCCTCAGGCAAAACCTGCCGAAAATCCTTACGTCTCTTATAGCAATCCGAATGCTCAGCCGGTTTATCCTGAAGCGCCGCAGCAGCAGGGATACGACAACAGAGGAGGATACAATCCTCAGGTAAATCCGCAGATGGCACAGTTTGCGGAGCCGGTTAATGTCAATCCTGCACCGCAGAACAGTGCACTGGTTAACGATGGTACATTGAATTATCCGAATCAGAACTACTACAATGCACCAAATCAGCCGCAGTATCCGAATGTTCCAAATCCGCAGATGCCATATCCGAACGCAGCTCCGCAAGGCGCTCCAAACTACATGCCTCCGGTGGACAATCACGCAATCGACCATAGAACGGATGCGGATAACTATTATCTGAATGAAACGATGAATGATGTCGCTGAATACAACCGCGTTAACGGGGGACAGACGATCTCTCAGCTGACAAACGACATGATCAACGAAGTCAGACATCCAGGTCAGGAAGCTCCTGCAGCACCTGTTCCTGCAACACCTGCTCCTGTTGCGGAGCCGGTCAATGAATATCCGGATTCTGATGAAGATTTCTCCAGCACCGTATCCATGGAAATCAACAAGCTCATGGATGAAATGGCCGGCATGGATACAATCGAAGAAGAACCGGAACTTGAACCGTTAAGAGATACGGTCGAGGAACATCCTGTTCTAGCCAAGACGCTGGAAGAAGAGAAAGAAGAAGAAGTCATTGAGATCAAGAATCTGAAGGAACTGGAAAAGGAACAGGCCAGAGATACTGTTTCCGAAACCATTCCGTTTGTCGTTTCCGCAACAGATACGGACGATATGCTGGATGACGATGAAGAAGAAGGATCAAATACTGTTCTGAATATCATACTGATCATTCTGATCATCATTCTGGTCGCAGTATTAGGACTGATCGTATTCTATATCTTTAAGACAAAAGGAATATTCTAATGAAGATCAATATTGCCATAGATGGACCAAGCGCTGCCGGAAAGTCGACGATTGCCGATATTCTGGCAGAACGTTTAGGCTATACGCATCTGGATACGGGCGCGATGTATCGGGCTGTTGCCTATGATGCATTCAGAAAACAGATTCCTTTGGATGATGAAAACAGGATTGTATCCATGATCGAAGCGATGGATCTGCAGATGCTTCCGGATGGAAGAGTGATTCTGGATGGGGAAGATGTTTCCGATGAGATCCGGACTAACGAAGTATCCATGGGAGCTTCGGACGTATCCAAGCTGGAAGGATGCCGGAAAGCCCTTGTAGCCATGCAGCAGAAGATCTGCGAAGAAGGCGGATATATCCTGGATGGCAGGGATATCGGGACCGTGGTGCTGAAGGATGCCCCGGTTAAGATTTATCTGACAGCCAGCGCCGAAGCAAGAGCGCAAAGAAGGGTACTGCAGAATCAGGAAAAAGGACTGGAAGCGGATTATGAACAGATCCTGGAGGATATCCGTAAGAGAGACTATCAGGACATGCATCGCGAGTTCTCTCCGCTGACGAAAGCGGAAGACGCGATCGAGATCGATACTTCCGATCTGAATCTGGAGGAAGTTACAGACCTGGTCCTGAAGATCATAGCAGAGAAAACAGGAGATTAAAATGATAGATGGAACTGTCGCAATCGTTGGGAGACCCAATGTCGGTAAGTCGACAGTTTTTAATCGTATGCTGCAGGAACGCGTTTCTATCGTAGAAGACACTCCGGGCGTAACCAGAGACAGGATCTATGGAGACTGTCAGTGGCTTTCCAAGACCTACCGTCTGATCGATACGGGAGGCATTCAGATTGAGGATGTTCCTTTCCAGAAAGAAATCAATGCCCAGGTTGAGATTGCCATCGAAGAGGCGGATGTCATTATTTTTCTGACCGATGGAAGAAGCGGTCTGACCGGAGATGACGAATACATTTCCCGACTCTTGCGGAAATCGAAAAAACCGGTCATTCTGGCCGTCAACAAGATCGACGACATCAGCAAGATCGACGATATCTATGAATACTATCAGCTCGGTATAGGCGATCCGATCGCCATATCGGGTGTTCACGGTATCGGCATAGGAGACCTGCTGGATAAGGTCGTAGAACTGATGCCGGAGAAGCAGATCGACGAATACGAGGGCAAGATCCGTTTTGCGGTGATAGGCAGACCAAATGTCGGAAAATCATCTCTCACAAACGCATTTCTGAAACAGGACAGGGTCATCGTTTCGGATATCGAAGGAACGACCAGAGATGCGATCGATACGGCTTTCAACGCAAATGGCAAGGACTATGTCGTCATCGATACTGCCGGTATCAGAAAAAGAGGAAAGATCTACGAGAACGTAGAGAAATATTCAGTTCTAAGAGCGAAATCGGCAATCGAACGAAGCGATCTGGCTCTGGTGCTGCTGGATGGTTCTACCGGAATCATTGAACAGGACAAGCACGTAGCCGGCCTGGCTCATGAAGCAAAGAAGGGCGTGATTATCGTCTATAACAAATGGGATCTGGTTGATAAAGACGACAAGACGATGTCTAACATCACAAAAGAGATCAGAAAACAGTTTGTCTATCTGGATTATGCTCCGATCGCCTTTGTATCCGCTAAACAGGCGAAAAGGATAGATACCCTTCTTCCTTTGATTGATCAGGTATACGAAAATCTGAACAGACACATCAAAACCAATGTTTTAAACGAAGTCATTCTGGATGCTCAGCTTGCCAACCCGGCAAAACCGCACAACGGAAAGAAACTGAAGATCTATTATGCATCCCAGGTATCTACCGCTCCATGTACGATCGTGCTGTTTGTGAACGATCCTGAACTGATGCATTTCTCTTATGAGAGATATATCGAAAACAGTTTAAGAGAGGCGTTTGATTTCACCGGTGTACCGATTCAGATCATCTGTAGAAAGAAACCGGAAAAATAAAAGAGATTCAATCGAATCTCTTTTTTATTGAGCTACGGCATTCAGTGTGACGCATGCCTGTGATCCGCCTGAACTTGGAGATACGCAGACTTTCGCTTTTGATCCGCCGGATGTGCTTTCGTGGATAGAAGTATCATTGGTTGCTCCGCTGATCACTTCACCGGTATCCATCGTAACCGTATAGAGATATGGAGGCGAAGCTGCTCCGCTGTAGATCGCTGTCCAGTGCGGGAACCAGATCCTTCCGGCAGCATAGGTGGTCTGACCGTAGATGTTCGTCGTAGAGAGGTCGCAGGATTCGCCTGTACAGGTTCCGTTTTCACCTGCTCCGGTACCAAAGACAACATTGACATCTTTTCCGTCAAACGTACCACCCAGATTGGCAATACCGCCGCTGATATACTTTTTAAACGAAGTACCGTAGGCATAGGCTGTCGATGGGGAAACAAGCGGCTGTTCTTCTAGGGCCTTTTCTGAAATCCATCCGGTTACGGTTGCATAGCTGCCGTTGGAGTAGGCATATGGATAAGCACCTTTAACATGGGTAATGGAAACGACTGAATCCGGTTTCTCTAAAGGAGTATGCGGATCATATTCGCCGGTGTA
>JAFONG010000056.1 GCA_017418585.1 Erysipelotrichaceae bacterium
ACACCGTCAGCTGACCGATTTCTTTGTCCGTATCGGCGTATCTCCGGAAACGGCGGAAGAAGACGCCTGCCGCATCGAACACGTCATTTCGGACGAGACATTCGAGGCTATCAAGAAACTGTAAAAGAAAAACCGTATCTTCGCGATACGGTTTTTGTCTGCTTATTTTACGATGACCGATCCGCCGATGAATTCCCGCATGATCGAGTTGTTCGGAATGATGCTGTCATCATAGATGGAATCAAAATACTTCAGGAAGTCCAGCATCCTTCTGGCTTCTCCGTATTCCGGTTCGCTTCTTTGAACTCTTTTTAACAGCGGTTCCGCATACTTCTTCAGTACCGCAAGCTCATAGATGCAGTTGGAATTGAAGAAGACGTCGGCCTTGGAGTTGTAAGGAAAGATATTCACGTCCTCGGAACTCCTGACTTTCGGCCACATGCTGATGGTCCTCTGAGCCGAGGAATCTCTGAACTTGTAGTCCCTGACCAGTCTTCTCAGCATTCTGGCATCGGTAGTCGAGATCCTGTTGTGATGGTCGATGGAGATCGGAGTGAACGGAGAGATATAGATCTTGAATTTCTCCTTATCATCGATATCTTCCGTAAGCAGATCGTTCATCGCATGGATTCCTTCAATGACGATGATCTGATTCTTTTCCAGCCTGGTCATCCTTTCACCGAAAACCTTGTTGGAAATGGAAAAGTCGTAACGCGGAAGATCCACCTCTTTCCCCGCAAGCAGGTCATTGATGTTTCTCATGAACAGCTGCGTATCGATGGCGCGTATGCTCTCGAGATCAGGTTCTCCATTCTCGTCATAGACTCTGTCCTTGAGATCCTTGTAGTAGTCGTCCGTTCCCATGTACAGGGTCCTGATGCCGTTGACGCCAAGCTGAATGCACAGTCTCTTGGCAAAAGTCGTCTTGCCGCTGCTGCTAGGTCCGCAGATCAGAACGACGCGGTTTCCCCTCTCCTTGATCATGTCGGCAATATCGGAGATCTTCTTTTCGTGCAAAGCTTCCTGCAGCAGGACCATTTCATCCACTCTGTCGTAGATGATCCTCTCATTCATGTCGCAGACGAAGTTGACATTCATCAGCTGTCCCCACTTGGTAGCTTCGGAGAAAGCGTTGTACAGCAGTTCCTGTTCCTCGTATTCCTCAAGCTGCTCCGGATGGGCAGGATGCGGGAAGCCGAGGATTAGACCGTTGCGGTACAGATTGATCTCAAACAGGCGGATATATCCCGTGGAAGGAACCATGCAGTCGTAGAAGATCTGGATCTCGTCATCCAGAGAATAGATCTGAACGTCATCCAGATTCGTGACGCTGTCCAGCAGTTTTGCGGCTTCTTCCAGTTTCAGTTTCCTTGCCAGAATCAGTGCGCCATCCTTGGTGAAGTGTTCCTTGATGATTGGTGTATCCTCTTCCACGATTTGGCTCATTCTCTTTTTAATGGCTGCGATGTCCTCTTCATTCAGCTTCTGTGTCGTGGTAATGTACAGACCCTTGTTCAGAGAGTTCTTGACCGTAATCAAGACTTTCTTGCCGAAAAGATCATGGACAGCCTTGATAAAAATCAGCACCAGAGAATTCTGATAGACTCTCCAGGCTTCCTCGTTACGCATGTCGAGAAACTCGACCGTGCTGTCATGGGTAATCGCATGCGTCAGGGAACGGTAGGCGTTGTCCAGTTTTGTCAGATAGCAGGGATACGGCAGTCTGTCCTTGACGTTTCTCAGGACTTCTTCCAGTGTCGTTCCCTCATCGAAGGAGAGTATTTCTCCTTTCAGGTTTTCTATTTTTACATTTACTTTCATGTTTATGACCTCTTTTTCTATTTTACAACAAGCTTCATAATCTGATCGGCCGTCAGCTGTAACTGCTGCTCGCAGCCGATGTCCGCTTCATTGTCTTTCTTCTGGAAACCGTAGGATGCAAACTGGGCATGATTGCCTCCCTGTATCGTTACTTCTGTCGTATCGGCAGGAAGATTCTTCCGGTTGTTTTGATACTCCTGTACATTCAGTACGCCGTCGTTGCTTCCGATCAGGCTAAGAGCCTTCAGCTCCTTATCGGAAAGATCCGAAGTGACATAGGACGCCAGCAGGATGATACCCTTGAACTTTTCCGGATACTTTTCTATCAGCATTCCCGCGGCAACTCCTCCAAGGGAATGTCCGCCGATATACCAGCTTCCGATTTCGGGATGTTCCTCCATAACCTTCAATGCGGCATCGCTGTCCAGCAATGCGAAATGCAGGGGCATGTATACGACAGCGGCGAAGATCCCTCTATCGGCAAGCTCTTTCAGAAGCGGGGCATAGGCTTCGCTCTCCACCTTCGCTCCGGGATACAGAACGATCCCGGTATCGTATTCTTCGGGAACAAAAGCCAGATAGTCCCTGTTGTGTTCGATGTTTTCCGTTTCCTGTATCAAAGCCGAAACATCCGCCGTAGCGTGATAGAAGTTTCCGAAATAAGAAAACGTCATAACACCCAATACAAGCGTCAGAATCAGAAACGATAATAGTATTTTCTTTAACACGGATGTTCTTTTCATGTTCTTTTAATTTTATGCGTTCTTTTCTTCCCTGATCAGCCTGTCGAAGACGACATAGGCGATATAGAGTCCTACCGATCCTACCATGAAGATGGCAGAACCCAGAGGGTATTTTTCTTTATTCGTTTTGCCTTCCTGAACGACTGTGGTCTTCATCGCCGGAGTATCCGGGTATACGACTTCTATCTTGTGTCTGTAGTTCTCTTTCTTTACCAGATTCCGAAAGGCTTTCGCCAGCGGATCGTTTCTGGTCTTGTCCAATGTAGTCAGAGTGATCTTCTCCGGTTTCAGTCTTCTTGCGGAACCAAGAGAAGAGATCACCGGAATACCCTGCCGGTGGCAGGCTTTCACCAGAGCGAACTTCCCGCTTAAGGTATCGATGCAGTCCACGACATAGTCGTATTCTTCCGGCAGAACGAAATCTTCGTTAATGAACGATTCAACGGTTTTAATCCTGGTATCGCTGATCAGTTCCAGTCTTTCTTTCAGAGCCTTAACCTTGGATGTGCCGATGTTGCGTTTGTCGGTCATCAGCTGTCTGTTCAGATTGGATGGTTCGACCTTGTCGTAATCCAGAAGCGTGATCCTGCCCAGTCCGGAACGGCACAGCCCTTCCGCAACAAAAGAACCGACACCTCCCACACCGCAGATCAGCACGTGTTTCTGTTTTATTCTATCCATGGCATCCTTGCCCACCAGATACTCCATCCTGCTTAAATCAGCCATTTTTCTACCTCTTGTCTTGCTTCAGTTAAATCATAGAACCATCTGACATCCAGCTGATTCTGAAAGAAAGTATACTGTCTCTTGGCAAAATGACGGGAGTTCCTCTTGATCTGATCGACACATTCTTCCAGGGATTTCGTCCCGTCGAAGTATCCTTTCCATTCTTTATATCCTATTCCCTGCATGCACTGGTCTTCAAAAGTTACGCCCTGTTTCAATAGAGATCCGATTTCTTCAAGCAGACCGTCTTTGATCATCAGGTCTACTCTGTCGTCTATTCTTCGATACAGTTCATCGCGTTGAACAGTCAGTCCGATGATCAGACAGTCATAGAGCGGTTTATGCTGCTGCTGAGCCTTGATCTGGGAGATCCCGGTCCGATGCTTGTTGTAGATGTTTAAGGCGCGTACGAGCCTCTTGCGGTTGTTTATGTGGATCTTTTCCAGAGCTGCCGGATCTTTTTCTTTCAGGAGCTCATAGAGCTGCTGATTGCTGAGATCTTCAAACTGCTCATCCTCTTCCTGCTCTTCATAGAATACGTAATCGTATATGGCGGCCTTGATGTATAGACCCGTTCCTCCGACAATGATCGGAAGTTTCCCTTCAGAACCGATCTGATCGATGCATTCCCTGGCCAGCTGCTGGAACTGTCTGACGCTGTAGTTCCCTTTCGGATCGATGATGCTGATCAGATGATGCTTCACCATGGAAAGTTCTTCCTGCGTCGGTTTAGCTGAACCAATGTCAAGTCCCTTGTAGATCTGTATCGAATCGCCGGAAATGATCTCGCCGTCAAAAGATCTGGCACATTCGATGCCAAAAGCTGTCTTTCCTACGGCTGTCGGGCCAATGATCGTCAGCACTTTCTGCATGTCAATTCACTCTCTTCTGGAAGGCTATCCTTTCCGTTCCGTCATCGACGATGATGATCCCGCATCTTTCAAAACCGTTCTTCTCGATCAGATGCAGCATTATCCTGTTGTCTCTGTGGGTATCGATACGGATATCCGTATGGAATCCGGAGACGTAGTCTATGACAAAATCGAAAATCCCTTTGACTTCATTCAGGGAAGCGATACGGTGTATCGAACCGTACGGTTCCTCGTTCAGCCAGGCTCCGTCAATGTCCAGATAAGTCGGTTCTATGCCGATGATGTAGGCAAAAGTAGCCGTGATCCTGCCGTCATTCAGTACGACATAGGAGTTCCCCTCGGCGATGTCCTTCTTTACCAGCTCCATGGAAGGACGGTCGTTCCCCCACTGTGTCGGATTGCCGTTGACGGCCATCTGTTTCCGGGCATGGATAAAAATCTTCTCTACTTCATCCAGATCCTCGACGGCTGTTTTTCTGACCTCTAACATATTCTCATTATATCAGTATTTAAAAAGGTCTTTCGACCCTAGTATCCGGAAGCGTATTGGAAGATATCGATCTGTTTCGGAAGATCGGTATCGATCTGGTATGTTACGAGATCTTCTCTTTTATCATCCAGGACTTTTTCTACCCTGACGATGCTGCCCCTGAACAGGGAATAGTTATTGTAGTTGCCGTCAAGGACCAGGCCGTTTGAATAGGTCGAGAAATAGCTGCGTGCATAATCGGAATCGATTACAAATTCAATGACGCTGCCGTCCTCTACGTGATAACAGCCGCTGCTGTTGGTATCTTCATCGGCCTTTTCCTCCGCCTTTACCAGCGGAAGAACAATCCCCGTTTCCAGCGTGAAGTAGTAACGGTCTCCGATCTCCCCGTAGTAGGATCCCAGAGCTACGGCTATGAAGCCTTCTTCGTCATACAAAAAACCCGTCCGTCTGTCAACGGTACAGTAATTGTGAATGAACTGATACTGTCTGGAAGAAACGACCGTGGTCATGCGGTAGTCCATGTAGGTTTTGGCCGTATTCAGGGAACAGACGCTCAGTTCCTCCGTCTTGTATTCCTTCTGGTAATCGTAGAGGTCGTCCAAAGAGAAGCTTTTCTCTTCGGAATCATCGTACACGGAAAAACTGAAACCGCCGGTCAGCAGCATCACAAGCAGTATCGCAATGACAGTCGCGAGTCTTTTCATACGTCAGGTACTTCCTAATATACACTCATCATCTTTCTTTTACAAGAAATATTCCTTAATACAATTGACAGAGAATAGACTTTTTAGTAGAATAATAAAGCACATCAATTACTTGATACGGGCCTGTAGCTCAGGTGGTTAGAGCGCGCCCCTGATAAGGGCGAGGTCGCAAGTTCAAGTCTTATCAGGCCCACCATGGGGAATTAGCTCAGTTGGGAGAGCACCTGCTTTGCAAGCAGGGGGTCAGGGGTTCGAATCCCCTATTCTCCACCAGTCAGTAATTCATGTGAAAAGAGCCGTCAGGCTCTTTTTTGTTGTTTACAGTTTTACCGTTTTCGGCGCTTCCGTGAATGAATAGAACGTCGCCTCTACATCTTCGAAATACAACACGATGGTATTGTCGTCGTTCTCGTCGTACATGCTTCTTAATGAAGGATTCTTGTCCAGCATATCTTTCTTGGCTTCCGTTCTGTCGTCAGGAATCAGCTTTCCTTTCAGCCTCAGCCATCTGCCGTCCTTGAAACAGCAGATCTCGGCATTCGGATTCGCCAGAAGCTGTCTGTAGCAGTCTTTCTTCTTGCCAGTCTGGATGTAAAGCTTTCCTTCAAACTCCTCGGCCGTACCGAACGGTCTGACTCTCGGCTGATCGCCTTCGGTCGTTGCCAGATAATAAACGCCGCACGACTTGATAAATTCCAGTACTTCTTTCATCTTTATTCTCCTGTCTTTACTGTGATTTTATAATCTTCTGATGCATAAGAACCCACAAAGTTCCTGATCATCTTTACCGCATTCTCGTTCGCCTTTTTCAGGATGCCTTTCTCAACGGCTCTTTCTTCTTCCGCATGGATCAGTTCCGCAAAAGATACCGCATAGTCCTGCGGATCGATCGGATTCAGGATGTTGTTCTTTACTTCATAGAAAACATAGCTGTCCGGATCGATGATTGAACTAAGGATCCTGGCTTGAGGAAGGATGACCGTGATCTGTTTTTTCTCCACATCCTTCTCGATCTTTACATCGGTAAAATCGATCCCCGCCTTGATTTCTCCGTCATAGCTGTAGGAGAAACTGTTGCTTGTCAGCGGAATATCGTGGATGAAATCGATCCCGATACTGGTCAGATCGATCTTCTTGGTGCTTTCTACCGTTTCCACCCGGGAAAAGTAGTATTCCGCCGTATTCAGTTCGCCAAGTTCCCTGATTCCCGACTGCAGGGTCTCCCCCAATGCCGTCAGTTCTTCCTGGATGATTCCTTCGTTGTCGGTCTTCATCGGATCGACTCTCTTGGAATAGACTTCAAAATACCACCACGAACCGCCGATACAGAGTATTGCTACCAGAATCAGCAGTTTAATGACATTCTTGACTTTCATCTTTTACTCCTTCAGCAACTGCTTTCCGATGGAAAAACCCTGTCCGGCCTTTTCTCCTACCGTATAGTAGCCGTGCCGGAACTGGTCAAAGATCAGGGCGTTCAGTTTCTTTACGTCCACCTTGCCTTCATCATCCAGTACTTCTTCATCGGCGGAAACATTCACGATCTTTCCGACTATGCCGTAAATGCTATCGGTATCGATGATCTCGAACAGTTCGCATTCCATGACGAGCGGGAACTCTTCAATGACAGGCGCATGGACATGAGCGCTTTTCACGGCGTGGAAGCCGGTCTTTTCAAACTTGTCTGCCTTCTGATTGGCTGAAACCATTCCGAAGTAATCCGCTTCTTTCATGTGCGTCTCATCGGCCAAAGCTACCGTAAAAGCCTTATGCAGCTTAATGTTCGCGGTCGTTTTATGCGTTTCTGTCAGCGAGAGGATGATCTTGTCGTAGTCGCAGATCTGTCCCCAGGCGGCATTCATGACATCTATCTTGTCTTCTTCGTCGTATGTGCCGATCATCAGCACCGGCATCGGAAATACTGCGGGAATAGAACCCAGATCTTTTTTCATCGAAATTACCTCCTATTAAAATATTAACAAATTTTCATTTGGAATATGTTAAAGTTAATTTGACTTAAGGAGACAACGGTATGAGTGAAATATTTGAAAGATGCAGAGAGGCTGC
>JAFONG010000057.1 GCA_017418585.1 Erysipelotrichaceae bacterium
ACGGATTCCGACCGTATTATCTGTACAGGCAGAAGCATACCAGCGGCAACACGGAGAACACAGGCTTTTGCAAAGACGACAAAGCCTCGATATACAACATCAGGATCATGGAGGAAAAACAGTCGATTCTGGCTCTCGGAGCCGGCGGCATCAGTAAGGTCTATTATCCTGAAGAAAACAGACTGGAACGCATTGCGAACGTGTCGAATTATCAGATTTACATAGAACGCATTGACGAAATGATAGAAAGAAAGAGAACAGGAGGAATTGTAAATGTTAACGAATGCACCTAAAGGAACAAAGGATGTAATGCCTGATCAGGCTTATAAGTGGCACTACATCGAGGAAAAATTCGCCGAAATCTGCAGAAGATACGGATTCAAAGAAGTAAGGACACCGATTTTTGAGCATACCGAACTGTTCCAGAGAGGTGTTGGAGATACGACGGACATCGTACAGAAGGAAATGTACACCTTCAAGGATTTTGGTAACAGAAGCATCACACTGAGACCGGAAGGAACTTCACCGGTTGCCAGAGCGCTCTGTGAACATAAGACTTACGCTGAACCGCAGCCGACTAAGGTTTATTACAACATTCCTTGCTGCAGATACGAGAAGCCGCAGTCAGGAAGACTCAGGGAGTTCCACCAGTTCGGCGTTGAGACTTTTGGAACGATGAATATGATGGCAGACGCTGAGATCATCGCTATCGGATATGATTTCATCAACGAGATGGGAATTACCGATGTCGTTCTCGAGATCAACAGCGTTGGATGTCCGGAATGCAGAGGCAAGCACAGAGATGCGCTGAGAAAGTTCCTCGAACCGAAATATGACGAACTTTGCCCGACTTGTCAGGAAAGATTCCACACCAATCCGATGAGAATTCTCGACTGCAAGTCACCGATCGACCAGGAACTGGTCAAGGATGCTCCTATGATGCTCGATTATCTGTGCGACGACTGCAAGGAGGCCTTCGAACAGCTTAAGGCAAACCTGGACGCCTTTGGAATCAAGTACGTGGTCAATCCAAAGATCGTAAGAGGTCTGGACTACTATACGAAGACAGCTTTTGAGTTTGTAACGACGAAGATCGGTGCACAGGGTACCGTTTGCGGCGGCGGAAGATATGACGGACTCGTCGCTGAAATCGGCGGTCCTGACACGCCTGGCGTTGGCTGGGGCATGGGCAAGGAACGTATCCTCATGACCATGGAAGCCTGCGGCGTTGAGATTCCTGAACCGCAGGATACGGATGTCTTCATCGCATTCATGGGTGACAAGGCCAAGACCTTTGCTCTGAAGCTGATGCATGACCTGAGACTGGCCGGCGTAGCCGTTCAGATTGACGTCATGGGCAGAAACTTCAAGAACCAGTTCAAGTACGCCAACAGAACCGGCGCTGCCAAGACAGTTATCATCGGTGAAAACTAGCTGAACGAAGGAAAGCTGCAGATCAAGGACATGGAGTCCGGAGAACAGAGAGAAGTTCCGATCGACAGCATCATGGACGAACTCACGAAATAATCGACAAAATACGACATAATAACAAAAGGAGACATATTAGATGGTTTACAAGCGTACGCATATGTGCGGTGAACTGAGAAGTGAAAACATCGGGGAAAAGGTCGCACTGAACGGCTGGATCCAGAAAAGAAGAAACCTGGGCGGTCTGATTTTCTGCGACGTCAGGGACAAGACCGGCATCACGCAGGTGCTCTTTAATGACAGCATTCCGGAGGAACTGTTCAATCG
>JAFONG010000058.1 GCA_017418585.1 Erysipelotrichaceae bacterium
AGACAAGGTAGAATCAGCTGTATAAAGAAAGTCGGACGTCTCAGATAGACCCTGATCTCCTTCATCACATAGCTGAAAGGCAGGACTCTGGAGCGGTAAGCACTGTTTTCATCGATCTTCCTGTCGGATACGCCGCTGGAAGAATAGAGCGATCCCAGCATGCCCCGGTAGTACGGTTTCTGTCCAAGGACGCAGACCAGCGCATAAGCGAAAACAGAGACCACGATCAGCAGGCAAAGGGACAGCACATTGTGTCTCGTCAATGCATTGACTGCCATCGGCATGGTCGGGAACGCTTTCTTGTAGATTTCTACCAGACTGCCGGCCGTATTCATCATGGCAGTGATATCTTCGTTGGAAGACATCGAAGAAGAAAACATCGATATGATCAAAGAGAAAACGATCGATACGATCATGGTGATCGTCTGAACCAGGCTCTTGTTGCGTATGCCCTTTGTTAAAGCCATGACGCAGATCACGATCATAGCTGCAATCAGCAGCGGAACGACCGGCACAGCGGCCAGAACGGGAATCAGCAGCAGGTAGTATATGATATTCTGCTTCGTCATGATCCCGTACATGATCATAGGGATCAGGCCCAGCATCGCCTCTTCCATGTATACATAGATCAGCAGCGTATTCAGTTTAGCGGAAAGTACTTCCAGCGGCTTGAAAGGCAGAGGCAGAACAAAACGGTTGTCGCTGGAAAAATACAGAACGTTCATCGTACTGATGATGGTTGTAAATAAGACCAGAGTGATGATTGCCATCAGGATATAGCCGATGAAGGCTTCTTCCTGCTTCAGGACGATCAGTCCCGAAAGGATCTCATAGGACAGGAAACCGAAAACGCCGACCAGATACGCAAAAAGCAGTCCGTACAGGACGATCCTGCCGATCCCGTTTTTTCTTTTTCTGTTTCCGCCTCTGTTGAAAGCCGAGATCAGAAAGACCTTCGTCAGATTGATGATGTTCTTAATCATTTTCCGTGATCTCCAGGAAGAGCTGTTCCAGAGAACCGTTCTCCTTAAACATGTCCCGCATCTCCTGCAGGGTTCCGGTAAACAGGAGCTTTCCTTTGTTGATAATGCCGACGCGGTCGCACAGTTTCTCTGCCACATCCAGAACATGTGTCGAGAAGAAGACGCAGTTTCCGGCATCGGCGTGTTTCCGCATCATTTCCTTCAGATCGAAAGAGGAACGCGGATCCAGTCCGGTCATCGGTTCATCCAGGACCCAGTTTTTCGGATCATGCATCAGACAGCCGCAGATCACGATCTTCTGGCGCATTCCATGGGAATAGGATTCGATCCTGCTGCTCAGCGCATCGGCAATCTCGAACTTTTCCGTCAGTTCCTGAATGATCTCTTTCCTGTTCTCAACGCCATAGACATCAGCCATGAAGTTCAGATATTCGATTCCCTTCAGTGCCAGAAACTGATCCGGATCGTCTGCCACATAGCCGAAAGTCTTCTTTGCTTCGATCGGTTCTTTCTCGATATCCTTTCCATCCAGCAGAATCTGTCCCTCGTCGATGTTCAGTATTCCTGTCAGCATCCTGATGGTCGTGGACTTGCCTGCACCGTTAGGTCCCAGAAAACCGAAGATCTCTCCGTCATTGATGGTCAATGTCAGATCATCTACCGCCTTGGTTCCCTTTTTATACGATTTAGAAACATTCTTAAATTCAATCATAACAATCTCCCTGCTTCCATTTGCTTATTAGCGGTATTATATCATACGCCGTAAATGAAAAGTGAACCTACGCATTGAGGTTCACCGTGTCTATTCCATTTCTTCGTACAGTTTCTCGATCCTGAATGTTTCGGTATTCAGATAGCCCCGATCGGTCAGCTTCAGGACAGGAATGCAGGTCAGCGACAGGAGAGTGAAATTCATGATGCTGTTGAGATGTTCGTATCCCTGGTCATCGAAAGCCTTTCGGACTTTCTCGAAATCCAGAGCCGGTTCTTCTACCGTTTTCGTGCTTAAGAGTCCCGCGATCGGTAGGGCGATCTGAGCACTGATTTCTCCATCCAGCGCGACGCAGATGCCCCCGTGCATGTCGATGACTCTGTTGATTGCCAGCAGCATGTCTTCTTCGTTGTTTCCCAGTACGATCAGATTGTGGGAATCGTGGGAATAACTGGAAGCGCAGGCTCCATTCTTTAAAACAGAGCCGCAGGCAAAGCCGTAGGCGATACGGTTGTCTCTTCCGTGTCTTTCAATCACCATCACAAGCCGGCAATCCGTCTGCTTCCATAGAAGTTCATTGTTCTTTACTCTCATCTGCACAAAGACTTCATCGGTCCGATTGCTGTAAGGATTGACCTCCATGACTCTCGCCTTGACGGTGCGGTCCTCTCCTTCAACATAGATCCTGAAATCTTCAGGGACCAGCTTCCTGCTATGTACGGTATCTTCAAACAGACCGTTCAGGCCGTATTCCTTCTTTTCTTCCTGTCTGTTCCCGTTAAAAATGCACCGGCCCTTCTTGTAGGTCCCTACAATATGTATCGAATTCAGATCATCCAGAAGCACAAAGTCCGCCAGTCTTCCCGGAGCAATCACTCCTCTATCAAGAAGATTCATTCTTCTGGCAGGCGTACAGGTCGTGCAGTAGATGGCATCTTCCGGTCTCATTCCCAGACTTATCGCCTTACGCATCAGCGCATCCACATGACCCCTGCGGTACAGAATGTCCGGCAGAACATCATCCGTCACAAAACAGAAGTGTTCATAAAGACTGTTTTCACAGACAAAGCGGATCACTTCCTCGGTAATCATCACATCCTGCAGCTGAACGAACATCCCGTTGCTGAAACGCTGTTTCAGTTCTTCCAGATCATGGGTAC
>JAFONG010000059.1 GCA_017418585.1 Erysipelotrichaceae bacterium
ACCTCGCCGACAAAGTCCAGATGTCCCGGCGTATCGACATAGACATAGTCCTTGTCCTTATATGAGAAACGGGCTTCCTTCGCATAGACGGTAATCCCTTTTCTTCTCTCATATTCATGGAAATCCAAAAAGGAGTCCTCGTGATCGACTCTGCCGCTTTTTCTTAATGCGCCGCATCTGTGAAGAATGGCTTCAGAAAGCGTCGTCTTTCCGCCATCCACATGGGCGTAGGCACCGATAACAATACGGCTCACAGATGAGATCTCCTGTTTTTCATATGATTATTATATCTTATAAAATCCGTAAGATACTCTGTCGCCGCAGTTTGAAATCATTCAAAAAGAAAATGTCATATAATATATAGGTATTTGACAAAAGGGAAACGACTATGAATGAAAAAATGAAGCGGTATTTGGAACCAAACAGAAGGATCAGGATCGCTGAAACGGCGGCGCTGGTTATTCTGATCATCGGAACGCTGTTTGGCTTTATAAAAGGATTCTCTCAGATCAATTCCGATCCCGGGCAGATCGTCTATCAGGGAACGGTCGAAATGGAAAGAGATTTTGAAGCGGAAGATTATGATGAAGACAGCACCGTCTGCGACGTGATTTATGTGAACGGGAACAAAAAGCTGATCGTGTCTTATCCTTATGACCAGTATGCCGAACTGGAAGACGACAGGATCACGGCTTACGAATACCGATGCGATAACGGAACGTCTCTGTTTTTTGATCATCAGGATCCTGACAAAAAAGAAATAGAGGATACCTACAGACAGATCATGGCCGAGGAACAGATGCCGATATTCAATCTGGGAATCTCTCTGTTTATCTTGGCGATCTCCCTGTGCGTCGTGCTTTTCTTCGGCAGCTTCTTTACGACCTACGAAAAGATCTGGTTCATGACCATCATGATTCTGGCGACCGTCTTCGCCATTGCTTTCCCGGAAGAAAGCGCCAACGGCGTCAACGGCATCGTGATCATGCTGCTGTACCTGCTGGATACTTTCCTGAATATCCTGTGCGAACTGCTGATCTCAAAACAGTCGAGATACAATTTCCTTGTTTCCGTTCTGGTAGAGATTACCGAGATCGTCATCTGTATCGTTCTGATGTACCGTTTCGCCACCATGGTGACGACGCTCTTCTTCTGGCTGCCGATCGATATTCTGAGTTTCATCAACTGGACCAGACACAAGGACGACATGGAAGACGAACTGACCGTCGTCAGAAGACTGAAAGGTTATCAGGAAGTCCTGGTGCTTCTGGGCATTGCCTTATGGACGATCGTAGTGGGCTATCTGATCAGCGGTCTGGATATTTCAACGGATTTCTACGGAGGAAACAGGAATCTGGAGATCATCGTCACCTACATCGATGCCTGCGCTTCGGCGGTAGGTGTGGCCAACGGACTGTTCATCTTCTTCCGTTTAAGAGAACAGTGGATCGCCTGGTACGTCTGCGCCATTCTGGAAGGTGTCATCAACGTCATGACCGGCCAGTATGTGCTGCTGATCCTGAAGCTGGGATATATTACGAATACGACTTACGGTTATATCAGATGGAGCAGATATATCGCAACGCACAAAGAAGCGGAAAAATCGCTGTTCTGATTTGATATATAGGGATATTATTTGGTAAAATAATCGTTGTAAATAAGGAAAAAGGTGAAAATTATGGCAATTGAAGCAGGAGATTTTAAAACAGGTTTAACTTTGATCGTAGACGGCGATCCATGGCAGGTCATCGATTTCCAGCACGTCAAGCCTGGAAAGGGTGCAGCCATCTTAAGAACGAAGATGAAGAATCTGAAGACCGGTGCTACACAGGAAAGAAACTTCAACGCAAACGTCAAATTCGATGCTGCAGTCATAGAGAAGAAGAAAGTCAATTTCTCATACATGGTTGACAATACCTACAGTTTCATGGATATGGAAACTTTTGAAACATATGATCTTACCGAAGAACAGATCGGCTTCAACAAGTACTTCATGATCGACGGACTGGAAGTCAACCTGATGATTTTCGAAGGACAGATCCTGACCGTATCTGTTCCAGCGACTGTTGAGCTGACGGTAGCGGAGACAAGTCCGGCTGTCAAGGGCGCCCCATCCACGCAGACCAAGGACGCGCTGACGGATACCGGCCTGGCGCTGAGAGTTCCGCAGTTTATCGAGCAGGGAGAAAAGATCATGGTTTCTACCGCCGATGGCAAGTATTCTTCAAGAGCTTAATCAAAGCTCTTTTTTCAATATGAAAA